>CAMJRT010000132.1 GCA_946408295.1 uncultured Bacteroidales bacterium | reverse complement strand
TAGCGGACCAGCGTGAACGGATTGTCCGGCTGATACTCGTTGGTGGGCGTTTTGACTGAAGAACGGATGATGCAAATCGAGAAAATGGAAAAGCCGATGACGATGGTGGTCAGGCAGAGCAGCGCCGTGTGCCAGAATACGCGTTTGTGGTTGCGCGTGCTGACGATACCCCAGTAACACGCTCCGAGCAGGGCCAGCATAAAGACGGCGGCGCCCACATTGTAGGGACAGCCCAGTACATTGACAAAGAACAGGTCCACATACGCGGCTAGTTTCGGCAGCCAGGGAATGACGATGAAAAGCACCACCCCCAGGATGACGACGGACTGCAGGAAAATCCCGCACAATTCCTTAAAGGAGTAAGGCTTGTCTTCGCGTTTACGATAGAAGTAGAGGAATACCAGACAGGGAATGGTAAGCAAGTTGAGCAGGTGCACGCCGATAGAAAGGCCCATCAGGAAACTAATCAGTACAATCCAACGGTTGGCATAAGGCTCGTCGGCCTGCTCGTACCATTGGGTCATCGCCCAGAAAACCAGGGCGGTGAAAAGGGAGGACATCGCGTACACCTCGCCTTCGACGGCCGAAAACCAGAAAGTGTCGGAGAAGCAGTAGGCCAGGGCTCCCACCAGACCGGAACCGCAGATAATCAGGGTTTGGCTGAAGGAATACTCCTGTTCATCGGTCGCAGCCCCGTCAAGGCCGCCGGCGGGCACGCCCACCAGCCGTTTGACCAGAAAGACGATGGTCAGGTACAAGAGGAAAATGGTCAGGGCTGAGCAGAGCGCACTCATCACATTGACCGCAACCGCCGCGTGCGCCCCGTCCGTAAACAGGGTGAAGAAGCGGGCGATGAGTTGGAATACGGGGTTTCCGGGCGGGTGGCCCACCTCTAATTTATATGACGAGGCGATAAACTCGCCGCAGTCCCAGAAGGAGGTGGTCGGCTCGATGGTCAACAGGTAGGTCACGGCCGATACGAGCAGCGCGAGGGCGGCGGCGCATCGGTTGTATAATTGAAATCTCTTCATATCCTGAGATAAATAACACGAACTACAAAGATACGAGCAAGCCAAGAGAAAAACAAATTTAATTTACTTTTAACTTGCTCCCCTCGTTCGCGTCCAATGTTCGTTATGAAAAATTTGGATATAGAAAAACGGCTCGCTGTTTCGGACAAAAAACAGTCTTACAAAGTCCCCGAAGGGTATTTTGAAGCATTTCAAGATAAAATGATGGCGATGGCCCGGGCGTCCGCTGCCGAAAAACAGATGCAGCGCACTCCGACCCTATGGGTGCGCCTGCGTCCCGTCGTTGCGATGGCGGCCTCCTTCGTGTTGCTGGCCGTTCTTGGAACGCTTCTGCTAAAAACGGTCACGCCCGTGCAAACCGCTTATGAGGAAGATGAGTACTATGCTTATTATTGCGAAATCATCCCCCGCAGCGACGCCGACGCCCTTTATTTCGCCCAGGCGGAAGAGGGGGAACTGACAGAAGACGAGATTGCCGCCTATCTGAGCGATAGCGACATCAATATTGAAGAATACTATACCATTATAGACGAAGTTCAACAAAATTAAATGTATCAAACCATGAAAACTTCAACATTATTTACTGTTGCGGCCTTTATCGGAATGCTCCTGATGGCCGTTCCCGCCGGAGCCCAGGCGCAGAAAAAAGGGCAGAATCCTGAAGCGTGGCGCGAAAAAGTGAAGGCGCAGAAAGTGGCTTTCATTACGACAAAGGTTGATTTGACGGTTGAGGAAGCCCAGAAATTCTGGCCTGTTTACAACCAGGTTTCCGCCCGGCGCGATGCGGCTGTTCAAGCGGAAAACGAGGCATTCCGCAACCTGCGCAATGCCGTCAAGGAGAATGACGAAGCCAAGATTGCCGAAGCGATGAAGGCCTACACGGCAGCCGTGGACAACAAGGACAAGTTCATCAGCGCGGATGTGGCGGCTTATCGCAAGGTGCTTCCGGAAGCGAAAGTGGCCAAGGTGATTCTCGCCGAAGAGCAGTTCCGCCGCGAGCAGATGGCCCGCCTGCACCAGGGCCACAAACCGGGTCAGGAGACCGGACAGGCCCACGGAAAGGGTTTCGGGAAGGGCAAAGGCGCCCAGCAAAGGCAAGGTGCCCCGCAAGACTCCAAAGCCTCGGAATAAGACACAAGGGGCATCGTCGTCCCGTTGGAAACGCGCGTTGCTTGCGACAAAGCAAAATGGGATGGCTGGGCCATCCTTTTTTGATTCAATTTTCCATCTTCCAAGATTATTTTGTAACTTGCACCGAATTTGTGTATGATGGCATCCGTCAGATTTCGGCATATCGTGTGGTTGTGGCTCGCGCTCCTGTGGTGTGCGGGACCGGAGGGACTTCGTGCCCAAAGCGAGAGCGACGCCCGGGGCCGCATCGAGGGAGAGGTGCGGGACAACGAGACGGGTGAACCCCTCAGCGGCGTCGTACTGCGGCTGGACGGGGGATATATCTGGACCGTCAGTGATGATAAAGGGCGTTTCGTCTTGACGAAAGTGCCGGACGGAAAATGTGAACTGGAAGCGGATTGCCTGGGCTATCTGCCTGTCAAGCAAAGCGTCCTGGTCAAGGGGGAAAAAGTGCTCGACCCCCGGACCCGCCAAGTCCTCCCGTCGCTCTCCATCCGGCTCAAAGTCGAGTCCCTGGCCGTGGAAGAAGTGGTGGTGACGGCCAGCCTTTCCAAAGACAATGCCAATACCACGCGCACCATCGGCCGGACGGCGCTGGATCATCTGCAGGTGAGCGGCCTGGATAATGTGGCGGCCCTGCTGCCCGGCGGCAAGACCGTCAACCCCGACTTGACCACCAACCAGCCCCTGACCCTCCGGAGCGGCGGAGAGAGTGCCGGCAACGCGGCCTTTGCGACAGCCGTGGAGGTCAATGGGGTGCGTATGGGTGACAACGCCTCTTTCGGCGGTCTGGAGGGCGTGGATACCCGTTCCATCCCGGTTGAGGACATTGAGTCGGTGGAGGTGCTGACCGGCGTCCCTTCCGCGGAATACGGCGACTTGGGCAGCGGCATCGTGCGCGTGAAGACCAAAAAGGGGCGCACCCCTTTCAAAGTCACGATGGCCATTAATCCCAGAACCTACGATATCAGTTTGTCCAAAGGTGTGCAGATCGGCCAGGGCGTGCTCAACCTGAGCGGTCAGTGGACCCGCGCCACCCAGAAACTTTCTTCGCCCTATACGGCCTACACCCGGCGTAGCCTCACGGCGGAATACAGCCATACCTTCGCCAAAATCCTCCGTCTGGAAGCCGGCATCACCGGCAATATCGGCGGAATGGACTCCCGCAACGACCCGGATGTGTTCTCGGACGAGAGAAAGCGCGTAAGAGACAATTTGTTGACGCCTCATATCAAAGCCGTGTTCCTGCTCAATCGTTCCTGGGTCAGCAATTTCACCCTGGAGGCTTCTGCTTATTATCACGACAAATTCTCGCAGGAGCATCTCTACAACTCCTATGCGTCCAACCAGCCCGCCGTCCATTCGGAAAGCCTGGGTTATTTCCTGGCAGCCTCCCTGCCCAAGACCTTTTATGCGGACCGCGTGGTGGATTCGAAGGAACTGGACTGGTCGGCCTCTCTCAAATACGACTGGCTGGCACACTGGGGCATTGTGAAAAACACCCTCAAGGCCGGTTTCAGTTGGAAGGCGGACGGCAATGTAGGCGCGGGCGAGTATTATGAAGATCCGTCTCTTGCCGCGAATGGCTACCGCCCTCGTCCTTATTCCGAGTATCCCTATATGCACAACCTTGCGCTTTGGCTGGAGGAAAAGTTCGAGGTGCCCGTGGGCGAGTCCCAACTGGCGGTCACCGCCGGTCTTCGCGGAGAGACGGTCCTGCTCAAGGGGACGGCATACAATAATATGCGCGCCCTGTCGCCCCGTCTTGGTGTTCGTTGGAACTTGCCGATGGGCTTCTCCCTGCGCGGCGGCTGGGGCATCACCCGCAAGTTGCCGGGCTTCTCCATTCTTTATCCTGAAAAGCAGTACCGGGATATCCTTTCCTTCGGTTTTTCGCACGGGAACGAATCGGACTATATTTACTATACGCGGCCGTACACGCTTACGACCAATCCGGAACTGAAGTTGCAGTCCAATCACAATACGGAAGTGGCCCTCGACTGGGAAAAGGACGATTGGCATCTGTCCCTGACGGGATTCTATTCCAAGACGCTCGACCCGTATAACTTGACCGGAGTTTATACCCCTTTCTCTTATAACATTTGGAAGTTGCCCGATGGCTACGAGATGCCCGCCTCGCCCCAGATCAAGGTGGATGCGCAGACGGGACAGGTTTTCCTGCGGGCCAATCCGAGCGAGGCGTACACGGCGACGGAACTGCTTGTTACCGACAGGACTTTCATCAATACGAAGATGCCCGACGGCGGAGCGACCATCCACCGGACGGGTGCGGAATTCACGGCCGAGACCCCGCAGATTCCCTTGCTGAAGACCCGTTTCCGCATTGACGCTTCCTATACTCACACCTGGTATATGGATACGGAGGAGACCTATTATTATAATACGGGCTGGTCGCACCCGGACCCCGCTCTCAAGAACCGTTCCTACCCCT
>CAMJRT010000131.1 GCA_946408295.1 uncultured Bacteroidales bacterium | reverse complement strand
GCTGGTCTTTTTTGACCGCTATTATACGGATATCATCTGTGACAGCCGACGTACGCGCATCTACCTGCCCATCGGCTTCCTCTATACCTGGGGACGGATTTTTGTCCCGGCGTTGGATTACAATATTCTCTTGACGGCTTCGGCGGACGCCATTCTGGCACGGAAGAAAGAACTGACGCGCGAAGATATCGATGCCATCAATTCCCGCATTGATTACTTGATGGACAAAGCCGGCGTGGAAGAGGTGACGGCCCGCGGACAGTATGTGAAAGGCGTCAACGAAAGCACGCCCCGGGAAGCGGCGGATGCCATTTTGGGTGTCATATACACAGCCCAGCACAACAAAAACCGTAAACGCATTCTCTGATGGACCGATATTTCCGCATAAGCAATGCCGACGGAAAGCGCTGGATTTTCCCCGTCCGCAACCTGCGTACGGCCCTGTGTCTGTATCAACCCGGCGGTATCAAGGGAAAGTTGGTCAAGGCTTTCCTTCCTTGTGTTTGGCGTTTGCCTTTTGTGCGGTCGATGCTGTCGATGGAACGCTGCGGCCGTCCCTATCCCGAACTGGACGAATCCATCCGAGATACTTTCGGCTTGGAAGGCGATTTCGAGTGCGCAGTTTTTGAGGGGACTCCCTGTGTGCATAAAAAGGCAACCTTGCAGATTTTTCGCGGAAAGAAAATTCTGGGTTATGTGAAGATTTCGGACAATCCGGCCGTTTATCGTCTTTTCCGGCGTGAGCAGCGGATTCTCGAAACCCTGCACGCATCCGGAATGGATGAGGTGCCCCGTATCGTGGCACTGAAAGAACTGTCCGACGGAAGTTGGTTGCTGGCCCAGACAACCACCAAGACCCTCCATAGCGGCACGCCTCACGAATGGGGGCCGTTGATGGAACAGTTCATCGAGCGTTTGGAAAACGCGACCGGTGTGACGGCCGCTTTCGAGCAGACCGAGATGGCGGACGAAATGGGACTGGGCGTTATCGGGATGTCGGCGCCCGAAGGACAAGTCTCTGCCTTGCTGCCGGAGCGTTACCGGAGCGTTTTTGAGCGTACGGCGGAACGCTTCCGGGGCCGTGAACTGGCTTGCTGCTTGACGCACAATGACTTTACTCCTTGGAATATGTATGTGCAAGGAGGTCGCCTGGAAGTGTTTGACTGGGAGTATGCCTCCTTCTGCAACCCCAAAGGAATAGACCGTTGCCATTTCTTGGTGCAGAGTGCCTTTTTTGAAAAGAAATGGTCCCCGAAGCAGGTGTTTCAAAACAGGATAGCAGATGCTCCCGATTCTGATATTTTCCGGTTATATTTATTGTCCATCATCGCCCGCTATTTGCGCCGGGATCCGTCTTGCGCCGATTCCGTAGAAATAGCCCGGTGGGGACAGTTGCTTGAATTGTTGGAACGATGAAGAAAAAGATAGCAGTTATCGGTACGCGTGGGGTTCCGGCTCATTACGGCGGCTTTGAATCGTTGGTGGAAAACCTGCTTGATTATGCGTCGGAGGGAGTGGCATACACCGTTTTTTGTTCCTCTAAGGACCTTAAAAGCGGGAGTGTTTCTCCGCAGGGGAACGCCGTATCCGCGAGACCGGAAAAACCCGCTTCTTATAAAGGCGCGACTTTGAAATATGTGGGATTGCACGCTAATGGGGCACAGAGTATGGTGTATGACCTGATTTCGATGCTGCGTTGCCTGCGCGGCTATGACACCCTGCTGGTACTCGGCGTGTCCGGCTGTCTCTTTTTGCCGCTGGTCCGCCTTTTTCTTTCCCGCAAAACCAAGTTGGTCATCAATATCGACGGGCTGGAGCACAAGCGGGACAAATGGAACAAGTGGGCGCGCTGGATTCTTTTGACCAGTGAGAAAATGGCCGTCCGCTATGCTGATACGGTGATTTCCGACAACCAGGCTATTACCGATTATGTCGTTTCGACCTACGGCCCCCGAAATGAAAATGCGTTGGTGACCATCGCTTATGGTGGAGACCACGTCTTCCGGGAAGTGAGCGAAGCGCGTCAGCGTGAGATACTGGCCGCTTATGGCCTGCGGGCCGGCGGCTATGCCTTTTCCGTCTGCCGCATCGAGCCGGAAAACAACTGCCATATTACGCTGGAAGCCTTTGCCAAAGCGGCTGCGTCCGGCTCCGAATATTCCGCCACGGACGGAACTCCCTTGCCTCTTTTGTTGGTTGGCAACTGGGAACACAGCGAGTGGGCCCGTCGGTTGCGGACGCATTTCCAAGGGCGGAAAGGCGTCCTGATGGCCGATGCCGTCTATGATTTGGACGTGCTCTACACTTTGCGGAGCAACGCCGCCCTGTATGTACACGGTCACAGCGCCGGCGGCACCAATCCTTCGCTGGTGGAAGCAATGTTTTTCGGTCGTCCGATTATCGCTTTTGATGTGCCTTACAACCGGGAAACTACCTTTGGGAAAGCGGTTTATTTTCGCGATGTAGAAAGCCTGATGGCAGGGATGGCCAAACACTCCGAAGGGGGCGGCGGGTCTGCGGATGCCGGTGCCGTCCTGGCGCGTCTGGCCCGGGAACATTACCGGTGGGCGGACATAGCGGCTCGTTACGAAAAGAACTATTGATGGAAAAAATGATGAAAATATTTGTCAGCGCGTACGCCTGCGAGCCCAATCTGGGGAGCGAAGTAGGTGTGGGCTGGCATTGGGTGTTGGAAATGAGCAAGACCTTCGAACTCTGGGTGCTGACCCGCCGGAGCAACCGCCGGGCCATCGAGCAATTCCGATCCGTCAATCCCGGATACGAAGGCATTCATTTTCTCTATTATGATTTGCCGGAATGGGCCCGAAAATGGAAAAAAGGGCGGCGCGGCGTGCATTTGTATTACACTCTTTGGCAGACTTTCTCCAACAAGATTGTCAAAGATACGATGACGCGCGAGGGCATCAAGGTGTTCCACCACCTGACCTATGGCAATGTCCTATGGAAGGTGAGTGCCTTCGGCCAGAAGGCTCCCTGTTTCATCTGGGGACCGGTCGGCGGCTTGGAAACCATTCCCCGGCAATATACCCGGTATTATTCTTTCGGCTCGCGTATGTTCGAAGCCATTCGGCGCAGCATCGTGGCGTTGATTCCCTTCAATCTGGGCTTTCGCCGCCGTTGCAAGGACGCCTCCCTGATTTTGTGCAAGACGGATATCACCCGTTCGATGGTGCCCGCCGCCTATCGTGACAAGGCAGTTCTCTTTACCGATGTGGCGGTGGAAAAGAGTGAAACCTTTCCCGAGGGGACGGAATTCCGGCCCGAGAAGCCGTCGGTGGATTTCCTGACAGTGGGACGGCTGGAAGGCTGGCGGGGCTTTGATTTGGTGCTGGAAGCCTACGCCAAGGCTCGTTTCGAGGCATCCCTCCGTCGTGCGGCAGGGGAGTCTCTCAAAGAAATGCACCTGACGGTGATGGGAAGCGGCCCCGATGCGTCCAAACTGCGCAGGCAGGCTGCGTCGCTGGGGTTGGGCGCTTCTGAATTGACCTTTACCGGCCGTGTTCCAATGAACATTTACCAACGTTTTCTGGCAGGCAGCGATGTCGTGGTCAATGCTTCCCTTAAAGAGGGGGCGGTGACGGTTTCCTTCGACACCCTTTCTCTCGGAAAACCCTTGATATGTCTGGATACGACAGGCTTCACCCGCTATTTTTCACCGGATTACAGCCTGGTGATTCCCCGTCAGGAAGAGGGCGTGGATGTGCCCCGCGAGCAGGTGGTCCAAGTCCTCAGCGAGGCGATGCTGCGGCTGATGGATGACCGTCTTCGCGAGCAGATGGGCCGAGCGGCCTATCGGGCAGGGGAAAACTTCACCTGGGAGCATCACGGACGAGAAATAACGGATATTATTATAAAATATGTATCTTTGCATAATCAAATAATATAAATATGAAAGGAATTGTTTTGGCAGGAGGTAGCGGAACGCGCCTTTATCCCATCACCAAAGGAGTCAGCAAGCAGCTGATTCCCATTTATGATAAACCGATGGTGTATTATCCCATCTCCGTGCTGATGCTGGCGGGGATTCGTGAAATCTTGATTATCAGTACTCCCTACGACCTGCCCGGTTTCCGGCGTCTGCTGGGTGACGGCAGTGATTTCGGCGTGCGTTTCGAGTATGCCGAGCAGCCTTCTCCCGACGGTCTGGCGCAAGCTTTTATCATCGGGGATTCATTCATCGGTGACGATGCGGCTTGTCTGGTGCTGGGGGATAATATCTTTTATGGCCCGGGTTTCAAGAAAATGCTCCACGAGGCCGTGGCGGACGCCGAGAAAAATGACAAGGCGACCGTCTTCGGCTATTGGGTCAACGACCCCGAGCGCTATGGCGTAGCCGAATTTGATGCGGAAGGCAATTGCCTGAGCATAGAGGAAAAGCCCGCCCAACCCAAGTCCAATTATGCCGTCGTCGGTTTGTATTTCTATCCCAACAGTGTAGTGGATGTGGCCAAACACATCAAACCTTCCGCCCGCGGAGAGTTGGAAATCACCACGGTCAACCAGGAATATCTGGCCAAGAAACAGTTGAAAGTCAAGACCCTCGGCAGGGGATTCGCGTGGCTGGACACCGGCACGCACGATTCTTTGAGCGAGGCTTCCACCTATATTGAAGTCATT
>CAMJRT010000130.1 GCA_946408295.1 uncultured Bacteroidales bacterium | reverse complement strand
GGTGGAGCGGGATCCGCGCCGGATGGGAAGATTCTTCCTCCGCCTGCCTCCAGCCCGTCTCCGTCTTTGCCTGGTCCCGTCTGCGTACGGAGCTCCTGGGCGGAGGCCGTTTTCCTTTCGGCAAAGGACATTCCCTGGAACTGTCCGGCAGCTTGGGAGGCCTCTGGGCTGTTGGCGTGGACCATCAGGAGAATGCCTCGCCGGCCCGGCAGGGGAAAACGCGTCTGCTCAAGGAAGTGTTCCGTCCCGACGCCGTCTTCCTGTCCCGCCACGCCCTGACCGCATCCCTGCGGGCGGAATATGTCTTTCCGATATCCAAGACGCTGCTCGGCCTGGCCTTCGACACCGTCCATCTGCACACCTTTTCGCCCGGCGGTTCCCGGATGGGCTTCACCCTGGGCGCCGTCCTGTATTATTGAAAAAATAATCCGCTTGCCGCATCAAATATCCGGCCGTCAAAGCCATCCTCTACTATCGTTCGGCGCACGTGCTGCTGGGACTGGGCGTCCCCATCCTGCCCCGTATGCTCACCGAGTATGCCCACTCCGTCACAGGCATCGACATCCATCCCGGGGCCACCATCGGCGAATACTTCGCCATCGACCACGGCACGGGGACGGTCATCGGCGAGACCGCCGTCCTTTATATGTTCTACGCCTCCCAAAAAGGCTTGCCCCTCTCCGTCCAACACCCCGAGATTCCCCTGGAATAAATCCTCCGGAGAAGCGCGTCGCCCTGCTGCCACCCCTGCATTTAATCGGATGATTCATAAGGATTTACGTAAAACAACCTACTCCAATCGAAGTAGGTCGTTTTGTGTAATGTGTTGATTTTTAATCTAATAGATGATGTCGGACGGCAGGCCCGTCAGCCGCGATGCGGGCCGGCTTGCGGGCCGGCTCAGAAATTAAACTTCACCAAGGCTTGTACGCGATGGTTGAGCACCCAGTGGAGGTCGGTCGTGGCGTGCTTGTATGCATCCGCCTTGCCGTAATGGGCGGCGGTGAGCATATACTCAATACCGAACTGCAAGGAACCGAGGTTATAGATGAGTTCGGGCTGGATGCGGGCCATACGGGCGAGGGTGCCGGCGTTGTTTTTCTGGAAGAAGGGCGCGGCTACGATGGTATTGTTGACGATCCCTTTATAGCAGCCGAAGTTTTCCAGATAGCCCAGCAGCATCTGCGGCTGCCAGGCCCCGAATTTCGCCATCGCGGTAAACCAGCCTGAAACCGTCTGGGTGGGCGTGTAGTTCCAACTGATGCCGTCATCCATAATGCCCGTGACGCCATAGCCGCCGACCAGGTTCATATGTCCGCCATCCTGGGCATAGGTCACTTTCCCTTTGAAGGTCCAGTTGTCCGCCTTGGTCTGTGCATAGACGAAGGCATTGTAGGTGGTCAGGCGGTCCTGCACCTTGCGCTCCCCGTTGTTGTTGCGGGGCTTGATGCTGAGGATGTCGCCGCCGATGCGAAAGAGGCTCTTTTTCGTGTGGAAATTCAGGCCCAGGTAACATTCGGGTGTGAGTCCGTATTTAATGTAATCGGCAGAGGCACCGTTGGGGCCGGTCGAGGTATATTGCATCTGCCAGAGGGTGGCGGCGGTCAGGCCGAACCAATCGTTGATCTTCCAGTCGAAATTGACCTGCGGGCTGCGGTTGAACGGTCCGAAAGGCGCGCCGCTCTCCAGCGAGAAGATATCGGGAAGATCCGCCGCCATCGGATGCCAGGTCTGGCCGATTTTCCAGGTACGGCCGTCACGGGCCAGCGACACGAAAGCCTGGCGTAAACGCAACTGGGCCGTTCCGGTAACTCCGTTGAGCCCGGCATAGAAATCCGCTTCAATGCGGCCGCCGACATGGTAAGCGCCGAACTGGAAGCCTTTGACATCCACCCACACACGGGAAGTCAATGCCGCAAAGCGGAAAGACATCTGGTCGTTGAGGTCTTCCCCGGCGGGGCTATTGATGTCTTTGGGCATATAGTAATAGAGGTCCTCCGTACCCGCCAGGCTCTCCCGCGTGTCAAACGCGAAATAACTGCGGATGAATCCGTGGAATTCGAAATGGCTGAGGACCTTATGGGCGGTCACCTTCGTGGCGGCTTTTTTGCCTGCCTCCGCTTGTTCCGCCGCTGTGGCGCTCAGGCTTCCCGCCAGCAATAGGAACGAAAAGGCGAGAGTGTGCAAATTTCTCATATTACATCTTCATTTAGAAAGGGAAAATCTTGGTGAGCCAGAGATAGCCGAGGACGAAACCGACGGCACCGATGATGATGCCGACCTTGGCCATATCCTTGGTCTCCACCAGACCGGTGGAAGACGCGATGGCGTTGGGCGGGGTCGAAATCGGGAAGAGCATCGCGATGGAGGCGCAGACCGCGATGAACGAAATCATCGCCTGCGTGCCGCCGAGGGAGACAAATTCCGCGTTGTTGGCGGCTTCGGGATTGGCCATACCTTCGGCCACTACGATGAGAATGGGAATCAGCAGGGCTGCCGTGGCGGAGTTGCTGATGAAGTTGGAGAGGAAGTAGCAGACCACGCCGGCCACGATCAGCACCAGGATGACCGACATCGAACCGAAGGGAATGGCGTTGATCAGCACTTTCGCCAGACCGGTCCCTTGCAGGCAGGTGCCGAGGGCGAAGCCGCCGGCCACGAGCCAGAGCACGCTCCAGTTAATCTCCTTGATGTCTTCCTTGGTAAAGATGCCGCAGGCGGTCAGCACGCCGAGCGGGATGAGCGCTACGATGTTGGAGTTGATTCCGGTGAGTTTTTCGGTCGCCCACAACAGGATGGTGCCGATGAAGGTGACCCATACCACGATGGTCTTCCAGTCGGTCTTGCGGGTGTTTTCAGGAATTTCAAGTTTGATTTGTTTTGCCTTGAAAGGGAAGAACAGTTGGAGCAACACCCAGGCCACCAGCAACATAATGGCTACGAACGGTATCATACGCATCGCCCAGTCGCCGAAAGTCACTTCCGTGCCGGCTTCGGCCAGAAACTTCACGGCCGTCGCGTTGGGCGGGGTGCCGATCGGAGTACCGATGCCGCCGAGGTTGGCCGCTACCGGAATGGACAGGGCCAGGCCGATTTTGCCCTTGTCGTCGGAAGGCAGGGCCGAGAGCACCGGGGCGAGGAAGGCGAGCATCATCGCAGCCGTGGCGGTGTTGGACATAAACATCGAGAAGACGGCAATCACCACCAGGAAGCCCAGCAGCACCATCTTGGGATTGGTCCCGAAAGGTTTGAGCAGATAGCGGGCGAGGGTCACATCCAGGCCGTATTTCTCCGCCATAATAGCGAGTACGAAACCGCCCATAAACAGCATCACGACGGGGTCGGCAAAGGCGGACATAATGCTCTTGAAGCCGACCAACTGCCCGTACTGCGGATTGCAGAAAAAACCGATTCCCTTGTCTGAAATTGTCAGCAGGGAAATGACGATGACCAGCAGGGAGGTGGTCCAGTTGGGGATGATTTCAAAAATCCACATCAGCGCCGCGAAGACGAAGAGGGCTATCACGCGCTGCTGCACGACGGTCAGGGCCTCGATGCCGTAAAAAGACACGGGTACGGCCCACAGAAAAACGGTGATTGCCAGCACAAGCGGCAAAAACACACAATACTTCAGGTTTAATCTTCCGTTAGACATAATTATTGATGATTGTTATTTTTCAAAAACAAAACGCAGGTCGGCGGGAATCCCTTCGAGGCGGATGCTGCGCAGGTCTTCCTTGTAATCTTTGCCTGGTACGGCGTATTGCCGTTCAAATTCGGCTGCAGCCTCGCCGTTTCCGGTGGCCTGGATGGTGAGCACCCGGGAGGCAAGTTCCCGGATGGCTTGTTCAGACAACTCATAGTCGATGACGTATTTTCCGCTTTCCGTGCGGGTCAGTGCCTTTTTCTCCAGCAGGAAGTTGAGAATGGCGATGTTGGCCCGTCCCAGGGCGGTCGCATTTCCGAAACGTTCGCTGCGGAAAAGCGAGGCGCAGAAGGTGGCGATGGCTTCTTTCTTGGTGACCAGCCCGTTGAGGAGATGGCTGTCTGCCAGTTTGCAGGCGAGGTAGAGCCCGACGACATTGCCTTTGACTTCTTCCATCATCAACGCCTCGTTGCCGAGCGCCCGGGCAACGGAACCTTTCCCGTTGACGGTCTCCTTCACGCCCAGTCCGTGTGCAACTTCCCGGAATACGATGTTCCAGAAGAATGCGTTTGCGCTCAGGTTCTCCGCTTCGGCGGAGGTCAGCAGCAGGCGGCCGACCGGGAACACGATACGGTTGAATTTCTCATTCATAATGTTGTGCATCAAGGCGGTGCGTGTTCCCATTTCAGACTGCACCTTTTCGTCGTACGGGAGGTTGACGGCAATGACCTTGACCCCGGCGTTGTAGTTGCCGGCATAGTACAGGGCGTCGTACGCGTAAATCACGGATGCCTTGCCGGGTACGAAGGTCTTGTAGGCGGGCTCACAGGGCAGGGACGCCTGCAACTCGGGCAGCATCGCCGTCAACTGGTCGATGCGGGCGGTCAAGTCCACCTGCTTGAGCAGGACGAACGCTCCGTAGGAACGCCGGATGCCGTACAACTGGTCGTCTGCGTTCTCGTTGGGGCCGATAATCAGGTCCATTTTCGAGTC
>CAMJRT010000129.1 GCA_946408295.1 uncultured Bacteroidales bacterium | reverse complement strand
CAATATACGGGCTTCCCCGGCACCGTTTCCCTCCCGACGGTCAAGTCTAACACAGACCTGCGTCCCGAGATTGTCTCCTCTTGGGAGGTCGGTCTCGAACTTCGTATGTTCAAGAACCGCCTCACTTTGGATGCCGCGTACTACGATTCCGTCACCAAAGACTTGATTTCCCAGATGCCGATTTCCTATGCCAACGGCGTCAATTATATGTACGTTAATGCCGGTTCTATCCGTAACCGGGGCGTCGAGGCTTCCCTTACGGGCATCGTCATCAAGACCCGGGATTTTCAATGGAAATAGGGCGCCAACTTCACCCTCAACCGTAACACGGTGGTCTCCCTCGGTGAGGGCATTGACTCTTGGATTATTGCCCAATACTCGTCACATGCCTATATGACCGCGTATGCGGGACAAAGCATGACGATGATGTACGGCAAGGGATTCAAGCGTGCACCGCAGGGTTCCACGGCCATTGATGCGAACGGCAATGTCGTGGATGCCTCCGGTTTGCTCCTGCTTGATGGTGAGAATTTTGCTCAAGTGGGTACCGACCTCCAAAAACTCGGAGACGTTGCTCCCGATTGGAAAGGCGGTTTCAATACCACGATCAAGTACAAAGGCGTGAGCCTATATATCGGGTTTGACGGTCAGGTGGGCGGCCACTGCTGGTCGTACACCAACTGGATCATGAACTCCCGAGGCAAAGGCAAGGCGACGCTCGAAGGCCGCGAAGGCGGATTTGTCGCGCCCGGTGTCCGTGAGACGTCCGATGGTAACTACATTGTCAATACCACAGCTTTCTCCAAGACTGAGATTGCCAAGTGGTACCAGACTTACTATACGCAGACCAATGCCGAAGTCAACTTTGTCAGTACCCAGTTCCTCAAATTGCGCGAAGTGCGTCTTGAGTGGCAACTTCCCAAGAAATGGCTGACCAAGACCAAGGTACTCAGCGGCATCACCATCAGCGCTTATGGAAATAACCTCTATTGCTGGAGCGACTTCCCCGCCTGGGATCCGGAAGGCATCACGATGCGCGGCAGCGCCGTGGTTCCCGGCTTTGAGGTTGTCCAGATGCCTTCGACCGCCCAGTTCGGCGCCAGCATCGGTCTTACATTCTAATCAAGGAGGAAAGAATGATGAAAAAGATTTTGTTTTCCACCCTCGCGGTCCTCTTGCTGACCGCCCTGTTTTCTTCCTGCGACAAGTATCTTGACAAGTTGGGTGAAAATCCCTATGCTCTCTATGATGCCCCTGCCGAGGAATATATACACCCCATCGTCTTTAAGACAGAATACAACGCCATCAATCTCTTCCGCAACAATATCTGTATGCTGATGCAGTACGGCGTCAACCACGGCGACGAGAACACCTCCCGCATCATCAGCAACTACAACATTGAGGAAGGTATCATTGACGATGCCTGGACGGCTTATTACATCCAATACGGCAATGCCCTCAAGATGTATGACAAGGCTGTGAAGGATAATAAAAAGGGCCTGCAGGGCATCGCCCTCATCCTCCGCGCCATGCTGATGATGCAGATTAGCGATACCTATGGTAACGTACCGTACAAGGACGCCGGGCAACTGGCCCTTGCCGACGGGGCTGGCAACTACACCACCTCCTACGACGACCAGAAAGATATCTATTATGGAATCATCGCCATGTTCGAAGATGCCAACTCCCTTCTCGCTGAAGAACAAGCCGTCAGTTTCAATGCGGTTTGTGACAAGACCTTCAACGGCAATTACGAGAAATGGCGTCGTTTTGGTAACTCTCTTTACGCCCGCGCCCTGATGCGCGTCGGTATGAAGGTCAAGGTGGAGAGCGGCGGTCTCATTGAGTTTGATGATCCCGACCGGGATCCCGTCAGCGTAATGGCTAAACTCGCCGAGATTTATTCTTCCTATGCGCTGGGAGGTGGCAATTATCCGGTGATGCGCGGACGCGAAGACCGACCTATGGTTCATTTTGACAAAAACAACGAGACCGAGCAGACGCCCTTCTTCGGGTATACATCCGGAACCTGGAACAGCATCACCGCCTGCACCACGCTCTGTAAGCGTATGCTGGATGGCAAAGTCAAGAAATTCGAGTGGGTGGATTCCCTGGGGAGAGTAACCTATCCATTTGGTGACCAAGAACTCTGGCAGGCCGACAACCCTACCGCAGCATCGTACACCGGCCATGCCCCGGATCCCCGCTACATCTGTTGGTTCAGAAAACTCAACGGCATGCCGACCCAGATGACCCACAAGGATCATGTCTTTTATTACGACAACTTCCGCTCCGCCTACTCCAAAGGAAAGAACTTCCTTGGCGGTTCCATGATGCGGGGTTCGGAAACGGAAAAAGATCCCATTTGGGGTACGGTTCACGATTTGCAGAATGCTTCAGAATATCCGCTGATGCAGTTTTCTGAACTTCTTTTCATCTTTGCCGAGGCTGGAGAACGCAACTACATTTCCGCTGTCAGCGGCCCCACGGACATTGAAAAACTTCTTCGTAAAGCCATCACGGAAAGCATTCTTGAGTGGAATACGCTCTTCACGGAAAACTCCGATGAGGTGGTGAATTATGTCAACTGGGTATTGACGGAAGAACTCTACAGTGGCGCTACTTTCGGCCCTGCAACGGCAAGGGAAGCGATCCTCACGCAAAAGTGGATTTCTTCTTTCTTCATCGGCATTGAGTCCTGGTGTGACTATCGCCGCACCGGCTTCCCGTTACTGAAAACCAACGGCTCTGTCGCCGTCAGCAACGATTGTATCCTTCCCACCCGTATGCGCTATCCTTCCGACGAGGCGTACCGCAATGTGGAATCTTACGCGGCAGCCGTTAATGGCTGGCTGGGCGGTTCCAACAACATGCAGACCGATGTCTGGTGGGCCACTACAGATGAAAGTAAGACCAATAGGGAAAAAGGCAGACAATAAGGAGACTCTATATTATGAAACACAAACTCATACTTCTTGCCCTGGCGGCCGTCGCGATGTTCCCGGCTTGTCAGAAAAATGAGACCGAACGGCAAAAATTGGATGGTCGTACCGTTTCTCCGCTCAGCGTGGAGTACGCTTTGAACGGACAAGTGGTGCAGACTCTTTCTTTTACCAAAGAATATTCCCGTCCTGTCGTCCAAGTCAATGTCAGTGACGCCGGTTTGCGCTGGGATCTCCAGTCCGACAAAACCTGGTGCAAGGTGTTGCCTGCGACGCATAAGGGTCCCGGTCCTGTCACTCTCGAAATCGAAGCCAACGATAGTTTTGACAAGCGGGATGCCGCGACATTGACCTTTACGGCCGGCGATTTCCAAGGGTTCCGCATTACGGTTGAGCAGAGCGGTAGTTCTTTCATTATCAGCCAGCCCTATTTCATTTCCAAACGTTCCGGTAACAACTTTTCCGTTGATGTGACCACCCTCGAGGATCTTGATTGGGATGTGGACGTGGATGACTGGATTGGCGTCAATCGCCAGGCTCCGGTGCCGGATGCCGTTCCCGGTAGGGTTAAAACCACACTGGATCTTGTTGTCGGGGCCGACGACGATGACTCCAGGATGGGGCAACTCACTTTGATTTCTGGAAATGACACGGACGCCATTCGCATTTGGCAGTTCGGCACTGAATGGGAGATGCAAGGTGAAGATATCATTCTCCCCTATGACGATGCGGCCTCTTTCAGCATCGTGGCGCCCCGAAGTCAGATCCGTTCGGTAGACAAACCGGATTTTGCTACCCAGAGTACCGTGCAATTGGATGAATTTCTGGATAGACTGACATTCTCGCTGACAGAGAACTTCAGCGACCTCAATGAGCCGCGGGCCGTTCCTGTCAGTTTGACCCTGGCCAATAACACTGTTGTGTCGTTGCCTTCCATCAAACAAAAGTATCTACCCGCAGGAGGCTTGATGACCGCCGGAGGTATGCTGGCTTTTGCTGCGAGAGTGGCGGCGGGTGAGTCCACAGAAGACTGGGAGAAAGAAGGTTGGGTAACCGTCTTGCAAGATATTGACATGACCGGAGTTACGAATTGGCCGGGTGTCGGGACATCCGACCATCCTTTCTCCGGAAAATTTGACGGAGCAAATCACGCGATTACAAAATTAACGAACAGTCCCAACGGCATCTTCAATTATTGCAAAGGAGAAAGTGCCGAGAATGTCGCCAAAGTCAAGAACCTTGTCCTAGCCGAAGGTTGCAGTTTCAAGTATACAGAAAGCGGCTGGACAGGCAATGCATACTTTGGAGGCATTGTCAACCGCGCCGACAATACGGAGATTACAGGATGTGTCAGCCACGCCTCCTTTAATCTTGGAGGAAGTAGCGGCGATGACTCTCCTGCCTGGTTTGGATGCATCCTCGGTATGGGTGGTGTCGGCACCAGCGTTACTAAATGCGAGATGGCCAGTGACGGAACGCTTACTTTGACCAGCACGGGAAGTGACGCAGCAGCCTATGTCGGTGGTATCGCCGGAGAGGTCCTTTCCATCAGCGATTGCAAGATGTACGGAACGATGGAAGTCAAGGCTGCGATGAACGATATCTATATCGGTGGTATTACCAGTTCCATTGCGAGTGGGAGCACGCTCAACAAGAACACTTTCGGCGGTGTGCTGACAATCAACGATACCGGTACAGAAGACTGGCATGTACAGCTCTTCCAGGATGGC
>CAMJRT010000128.1 GCA_946408295.1 uncultured Bacteroidales bacterium | reverse complement strand
CTTCGACAATCGCCGCGCCGATATCAATGCCTGTATTGGAATACCGTATCCCGGTCCCGGGCTCGAACCTCAGGGGAGAAGCCGCGGCGATGGAGGCCACCTGGCGGATGGGGGCGCCGCCGGACCATCCTCCGCCCCTGACGTCCCGCCGTTTGGCGCTGACCTCAAACGGGAAGCCGCCCGTATGGTTGAGGACCATCCGTACGGTCAGGACGTTCCGGGCTTTGCGGAGCACCCGGACGCTGTCGTTCTTTTCGACCTCAACCCACAGCGTATTGAATTCGGGAAGGTATTTTGATACGGGGTCGTCCAGCGAGAGTTTTCCTTCCTCGACCAGTTTGGCAATCGTCACGCCACAGAATCCCTTGGTCTGCGAGCACTGCATAAAGACATTGTCCATCTTGATGGGGCGCTTGGCCGCTACATCGGCATACCCGATGCAGCAGGTCTCTTGCACGCCGTCTTTGTAGAACACGCTGATGGCGCCGGGCAGTTCTCCCCGGTCTACATAGGGCAGCAAAGCCTCTTTTGCGAATTTTGTCTTGGAATCAACGACTTTCTTTTGGGCTTCGGCCGTCAGGCTGAATGTTGCCAGCAGCAACAACACTACGATTGTCAATCTTTTCATTGTTCTAACAATTTAGAAGTAACGGGCACAAAAATACATAACTTCTCGCAAAATCCATAAAGTTTTTCTTATCTTTACCTACTGAATCGTGTATCTATGTCTATCGGCAAGCGACGCTCTCGGATTCTTTTGGGGACGGTGGGATTATCGGCCCTGGTGCTGTGTGTTTTCTTTTGGAACGGAAGGAGGCGTGTCCCTGCTGAGGTTGAATCGTTGGTGGAGAAAGCGCCGTCTGCGGACACCGTGACCATCCGGGTGATGGGGGACATCATCAGTCATTGGGCGGTTCAAAAAAGTGCGGAACGCTACGGGTACGGTTCTTTTTTCAAATACATTGAAAAAGATTTGGCAGAGGCGGATATAGCCATCGGCAATATGGAATTCCCGCTGGCCGGTCCGCCCTATACAGGCTATCCGTCGTTCTCAGGCTCGGACGATTTCGCCCGCTACCTCCGGGATGTGGGTTTTGATGTGCTGCTCACAGCCAACAATCATATGTTGGACAAAGGCTCCGAGGGGCTTCGGCGCACCCTCGATGTGTTGGAAAATATGGATATAGCCTACACCGGGATTGCGGCGGATGCAAAGGCGGATACGCTCATCAATCCGCTTTTTGTCCAGGTGAAAGGCGTTACCTTGGCCCTTGTCAATGGTACCTACGCCACCAACTGCGCGCCGGACGCCCGCTGGCCCAAAGTTTTGCATCTCCATCGCAAAGCACTCGCTCCGGTACTCCGGCGGGCGCGGGAAAAGGCGGATTTCGTACTGGTTTTCCCGCATTGGGGAGAGGAGTACCAATTGTGCCACAACGACAAACAGGAGGAAATGGCCCGCTGGTTGGTGGAGCAGGGGGCCGATGCCGTTATCGGCGGCCATCCGCACGTCGTGCAGGATGTCCAGGAGATAGACGGCGTTCCCGTCATCTATTCCCTCGGCAATGCCTTATCCAACCAGAACGACTTGCCGGCTCGCCTGGAGGCGCTCGCTACCTTCAAGATTGTCATCCCTGAGGGGGAGAAACCGATGCTTCTGCCCCCTTCATTTACCTATCTTTGGTGTACCAAGCCCGGAATGGTGGAAGACTCCTATGCGGTCGTTCCGGTGACGCTTCCCGCCGACCGTTGGCGCGTGCCGAAGGATTATGAGAATATGCAGGAAACCTATACGCGCCAAAAGGAAGGCGGCTTCCTGCCGGGAGTGGAGGTGAATTGACGTCTGCCGCCAGCGAGTTTGCCTATTTGTTTTTCTCAGGTCTTGTTCGTATGTTTGCAGGATGAATGTCAAAATCACGGCAGTAAGGCAGACCGTTTACGAGGATCTGATGGCGCGGTATGAGAATCCGATTCTCCACGCGTGTGACTTGCGGGTGGGCCAGACCTGGATTTCCCGCAGCGGAGAATGCCCCGAGGGCTTCTGCCCTTCGGCCTGGGAGTCGCTGCGGCCTTTTGTCGAGTCGCTTGCGCGCGGGGAAGGCAATTTCTATGACGGCTGGATGAAGCATCCGCTATCTGCAATGATCAGCTGCAACGATGGCTTCCGCCCGATGAGTTTTTATCTGGAATGTGAGAAATAATTACTCAAGTTTCGCAAGTAACATCCGGTGCAGAACCCTGCCTTGCAGGGCACTCTGCGGGGGTGGCGCGCACCCGATACCCATTTTAAATGACCATCGGGTGCGATACCCCGTAACATAGGCACTTGTACGAAGGGGCCTTGCACCGGATGGTTCATGGACATATCCTATTGGAAAGCATCAATCACTTGCGAAACATGAGATAATCACGCTTTGGGCGCAAGGCTGCCTTTGTAGGTGGCGCCGACGGGAAGGGTGGTGCCGCCGGTGAGGACGACTTCGCTGCGGGAGGTCTTTTCAATGGCGTTACGGGCGACGATGTATGAGCGGTGAATGCGGACAAACTGTTCTTCGGGGAGTTCCGAAGCCAGCTTGGCAATACCGTACAGGGTAATCAGGGGCATTGCGTCGCTGCGCCGGTAAATCTTGATGTATTCTCCCATACTTTGGACATAAAGAATATCCTCCACCAGCACCTTGACGCGGTGGTAATCGCTCATAAAGTAAAGTTCGCGCGGAGCAGAGGCCGTCCCCTCGGGCGCGGGATGGCCGGCTGTTTCATTAGGCGGCGTGCCGGCGTGTCCTTTCTCGGCGGCAGCGCGCTTGTCCGCTTCTTCCGCAAACTTTTTTCTCGCATAAAGCGTCCCGGCAAAGTCGCCGCTCACCATCAGCAATCCGAGCAGGATAAATGACACTTCCCTTCCCAGGGGATGGTGCGGACCGTCCGGGTGGCCCGAAGATGGTCGGTCGAAAGCGGGCGGAGGCCCGGCGAGACTGTCCGGCGGGGTGTCAGCAGGACGCATCTCGTGGGAGGGATTTCCGCTGAATTCGTGGGGCGGAGGCCCGGGAGGGTCGTGGGGCGGTCCGGGGCGATGAGGATCCACAAACTGCCAGGCACCGAACAGAAGCATCAAAACCGCCAGCCCCGTGAAGTACCATCCTTTTTTTCGGGGATACCAACGCATCAGCCCGTCGTGATGCAGGATGTAGAGCACCAGGAACGGCAGGATGCGAAACCAGGTTGAGGTGAATCCGCGCCAGATGTCAGATACGCCGGATACGCGCGTCCAATCCATCAATATGACAGGAAGAACCAGCAGGATAAATCCCCACACGCAGAGAATCATCCCCTGCTCTTTCTTGATGCGGAATCGTTTCATAGGGGGCAAAGATACGAGCAAGCCGGGAGAAAAACAAATTTCGTTGAGAAAAATCCCGATTTGGTCGGAAAAGGGTTGCAGGGAGGCGCGTGCAATGCTTATTTTGCATTCGCTTTGAAAGGGAAATCCCCGTTTGAATTTTAAATGGATATGCTATGAACAAGAAAAACCACTTTTTATGGATGCTTTTGCTTCCGCTCGCTTGGGCGGGATGCACGAAAGACAACATTCTTACCGCAACCGTCAGTACCGGGGACAATACGACGCCCGCTTCGACCGTAGATGTGCCTGCCGATGACGAAGACGATGTCGACGGGACGAATTTCGCCCGCACAATCTCGCTGGTCTGGTCGGCTTCTTCCGTAGCGGTGACGGGTGATGCGAACAACATTGTCAGCGTCAACGGTACGGATGTGACCGTCAACAACACGGGCACGACCGAGAAGGTCAAATATGAACTGTCCGGCAGTTGCCCGGACGGGTCTTTGAAAATTTATTCCAATAATAAGCAGGCGCTTTATCTCAATGGGCTCAGCCTGACCCATCCCGACGGGGCCGCCATCAACAACCAGGGCAAAAAGCGTTGCTTTGTCGTGGTCAGCGGTTCCAACTCCCTTGCGGACGGCTCTTCCGCCGCCTATTCGGCGAGCGGTGAGGAAGATCTGAAAGCCGTCTTTTTCAGCGAAGGACAGTTGATTTTCAGCGGAAGCGGTTCGCTGTCCATTATCGCCAATAACCAGCAGGGGAAGGCGGCCCTGACCTCCGATGATTATATCCGATTGACGGAGAATGCTCCCGAACTGATCGTGACTTCCGGCTCGAAAGCGGGCCACGGCATCCGGGGCAAGGATTACATCCTCATCGGTGGCGGCACGGTCAAGGCATCGGTCGCGGCTGCGATGAAAAAAGGATTTTCCTCCGACTCGCTGGTGGTCATCACGGGCGGTGCGACGACCATCAATGTGACCGGCGGCTCGGCCTATGACAGCGAGGACCAGGACTACAGCGGCTCGGCCGGCATCAAGGCGGACTACGCGTTCAAAATGACGGGCGGTACGGTCAACATCACCAACTCCGGGCAAGGCGGCAAAGGAATCAAAGTGGGCGGCAGCAGCGACAAAGGAGTTCATATCTTTACCAGTGAAGTCTCCGGCGGAACGCTGAACGTCAAAGTCACCGGCTCCGACTATACCGCGGGGGACGTGTCCGCCAAGGGCATCAAAATCGGCTGGGCGATCAAAAGCGGTACGAAAGCCGGGCCGGGCGGCGGTCCCGGTGGCAATCCCGGCGGCGGTCCCGGTGGCAATCCCGGCGGCGGAATGGGCGGCGG
>CAMJRT010000127.1 GCA_946408295.1 uncultured Bacteroidales bacterium | reverse complement strand
GGGGCTTACGGTCTTCCGGAATGGTCTCAAGGGCGTTTTCTGCGGCCTCTATCAGGTAATCATAATCCCCCATCATAAACTTGCATTCCATCATATAGTAGGTCGAATTGGCCTGGAAACGGACATCTGTGACAGAATGGGAGAAATCATCAAAGGCTTCCTTGAAGCGTTTGTCTTGATAGGCCATATAACCCAGCGCATACCAGGAAGGGGCGTGATAACCGGAGCGGGGAAGTTCGAGCGTCCGGCGGAACCCTTCGGCCGCCGCGTCATACTCGAGCAGTTCAAAGTGGCAGTAGGCCTGCTTGAAAGAGAATTCCGTGTATTGAGAGCGCTCGATATAATCCAACTTCAAACGGTTGAAATAACTGAGGGCCACCGCATAAGCCTCATCGTCAAAACGATTGAGCGCATAACGATAAATAATCTTGTATGAGACCGGCATCGAAGGATAGTCCTCCAGATACTCCTCCATTTCCTTCTCATAGCCGCCGGCACGCAAGGTAACCCGGCAAAGAATCGCATAACCCAGCGCTTCGGCATCGTCGTCCCGTGTGGCGATAGCCGAAAATTGCCGGGCAGCTTCATAGAACAAGCCGTGGTCGTACAGGTCCATCGCGAAAGCCATTTGCTCCGAACGACGCTCGTTTCCGGCAGAAAGTGAAAGAGAAAAAAGGGTGAGGGCAAGCCCGAAAGTCAACAAGATTTTTCTCATCTTTTGTTCTTTTCTAAAATTTTACAAAAATAGCAAAAATTCCGCTATCTTTGCGTATCTTTTTCGAAAAAATAATGATGCAAAAAGAAGATATTCCCGTTCGTTTCGAGCACGCCGACATTTTGGGCGGAGAAGCCAAAGTGCTGTACGATGTCAATATGGAAATCCGCGCCGGAGACTTTGTCTATCTGACCGGAAAAGTCGGCAGCGGAAAGACTTCCATCATCCGCACCATCATCGCAGAAAACCGGCTCGGCGGCGGACATGCCGAAGTCTGCGGCTATCGGTTGGAACGCATCAAAAACAAGGAAATCCCCTACCTGCGGCGCAAAATCGGCATCGTCTTCCAGGACTTTCAACTGCTGATGGACCGCAGCGTGGAAGACAACCTGGAATTTGTCCTGCAGGCCACCGGCTGGAAGGATGCCGCCGCCCGCCGGGACCGCATCGACGAAGTCCTCGAAAGCGTCGGCATGAGCAACAAGGCCCACAAAGAGCCGCCCCGTCTTTCCGGCGGCGAGCAGCAGCGCGTAGCCATCGCCCGCGCCCTGCTCAACGCTCCCGGGCTGATTGTCGCGGACGAGCCCACCGGCAACCTGGACAGCGACACGGCGGAAGGCATTATGCAACTGCTGACCTCCATCAATCGCGGGCAAGGTACGACCGTGATGATGGTCACGCACAACACGGCCTTCTGCGAGCGCTATCCCGGCCGTATCTTCCACTGCGAAAACGAATCCTGCCGGGAACTTATCAGCGACGCAGGGATCGGCTCGGAGGAGCCGGCGCCAGCCGGTGAAAAGTCCGGAGCAACGGAGGAACAGGTTCAAGAGGGAACGGAGGAGCAGGAATGACGAAAAAAGAACGCTTCGAAACGGTCGTCGCACGCTTTCAGGAGTGGATGCCCAAAGCCGAAAGCGAACTGCACTACGGCTCCCCCTTCCAACTGCTCGTCGCCGTCATCCTCTCCGCCCAATGCACCGACAAACGGGTCAATCTCGTCACCCCCGCCCTTTTCGCCCGCTATCCCGACGCCCAAGCGATGGCGGCAGCGTCCTTGGATGATATTCTGGGGCTGATTAAAAGCATCTCTTACCCCAACAGCAAAGCTGCCCACCTGCTTGAAACCGCCCGCCAACTGCAGAAACGCTTCGACGGGGCAGTTCCTTCTGATATCGACACGCTGATGAGCCTGCCCGGTGTCGGCCGCAAGACCGCCAATGTCATCGCCTCCATCATCTACGACCAGCCCGTCATCGCCGTGGACACCCACGTTTTTCGCGTCTCGCACCGCCTGGGTCTCTCCCAGGGCAAGACACCCGAAGCCGTCGAGCGCGACCTTGAGAACGGCATTCCGGAAGCGTTGCGTGCCCGCGCCCACCACTGGCTCATCCTCTTCGGCCGCTACACCTGCAAATCCCAGCGCCCCCTCTGCGCCCAATGCCCCTTCTCCGACCTCTGCGCCGCACCCGCCGAAGTCCGAGCCTGCTGAACGCCTACAGTGTGCCCGGTCTCCCCATCAGGATGGGCCGGGGCAGAATCACCCCATGGAGTGCGTTCCAGGGCACACCTCTGCCCCGGATGGTCGTTTCAAACAGGCACCGGGGGCGGCACCCTGCCCTGGAGGGCCTTCTGTGAGGGGGTCGTGCACCGGATGGGGGAGGAAAACAGATAGGCCGCCTCCGGGACGGGAAAAAAGGGCGGAAATGCAGCCAAAAGAGAACAAAAAGATGAAAATGAAAGAAAATGAAGACAGATTCTAAATTTTTGCCTATCTTTGCAGCCGTTTTCGGACAGGAAAGCAAGAGGGCCGAAAGGCGAAGGGCCTGCAAGATAAGGGGGTTCAAGCGCGAGAAGTCCGGACATTGACAAGTTTGGGAGCATAGCTCAGTCGGTTTAGAGCATCTGCCTTACAAGCAGAGGGTCGGCGGTTCGAATCCGTCTGCTCCCACTTCTTTTTCTCAACAGTTGTCCAACGGACTTTTCCAAACAACTTCCCGATAAAATGTTTACCTTTGTCCCCGTGAAACGAACGGGTGTCATATCGTGTCTCTGCAGGGCAAACCCGACGGCAGGGTTATTCCGGGCAAAGGCAACGCCGGCGACGACCGGGACCTTCCGGGCGATGGCAGCGCCGGCGCTGGTTGCATTGATGCTGACGCTGTCTTCCTGCGCGCCCGCCGGGGTGCAGCAGTACCGCCTGGAAGTCATCGCCGAATACCCGCACGACACCGAAGCCTACACCCAGGGCCTGTTCTTTCAGGACGGAAAACTGCAAGAAAGCACCGGCAATTACGGAAGGTCCTCATTCCGAAAGAATATCGACCTGGAGAGCGGCACCTGCGAACGGAAACTGGACTTCGAGGATAAGTATTTCATCGAAGGCAGTTGCGTGCTGGACGGAGAACTGTTCATCCTGACCTGGCGGGAAGCCGTCATTTTCGTCTATGACGCCGCCACGCTCGAATTCAAGCGCGCCCACCGCTATCCCCGCCAAGGCTGGGGCCTCACCACCGACGGCAGGCAACTGATTGCCTCGGACGGCTCTTCCCGCCTGTATTTCTTCGACAAGCAAATCAAACTCGCCCGCAAGGTCGAAGTTACGATGGACGAAAAACCGGTTCTCTACCTCAACGAACTGGAATGGATTGACGGAAAAATCTGGGCCAATGTCTATCAAGAAGACTACATCGTCATCATCAATCCCGACAATGGAAAGGTGGAAGGCAAAGTTGACTGCCGGGGGCTGCTGCCCCGTTCCCTCAGAACGAGAAACACGGATGTGCTCAACGGCATCGCCTACGATGGCCGGCGCATTTTCCTTACCGGGAAATACTGGCCCCGCCTCTACGAGATTCGCATTGAAGAAAAGTAATCGCTGATTTCGGGGGCGGCCCTCACCTAGAAAAGTTCCCCGGACACCTTCTTGAGATACGCCGTCAAGGGATGGTCACGAAAAGCCTCGGACGGGGTGCAACCTTCAGAGGTGAAGGTGTAATCCGCCTCGGCAGTGCCATCCAGGGTACAGAGAATGACCTGCAACTGGGGATTGAGGGCAAAGAGCGCCTCCAGCACCCGGCCCGAAAGCGAGGGCACCAAGGCACGGTCGAAAGCCAGTTTCAATTCCTCCGGCTCTTGCAAGGCGTCATAATGCGCAAAAAGAAAATCGAGGGACTCGCCCTCCGAGAGAATGCGGCGTGCGGAAAACAACAGACTCTCGCCCCGTGGCGTCAGACGGATGTGCCGGCGGTCGCTGCGGTCAAGCAGGGTCACACCATAGTGCTTTTCCAGCAAGGCGACCGACTGACTGACCGCGCTTTGGGTAACACCCAAAAGGAGGGCAGCCTTGGAAAAGCTGCCCACATCCGCCACAACGGCGAAAACTTTTAACTGACCTGTGTCTATCAAAGACTATTCAGCAGGAGAAATCGCGCCGAAAGGACAAGCGTCCGCGCAAGTACCGCAATCTATGCAAACATTGGGATCAATCTGATAGATGTCACCTTCAGAAATAGCACCGGCGGGGCACTCACCCTGGCAAGTTCCGCAAGCCTGGCAATCATTAGAAATTTTGTAAGCCATAATGTAATTATTTAAGTCAGGACAAAATTAGCAAATTTTTTGAATATCTTTGCAAGGTTTGAGAATTTTAAAGAAAAATGAAACGATTTTTCATCTTGGCGACCCTTTTCGCGCTTCTTTGCACTCCCCTTTCCGGGCGGGCCTGGGAACAACTCTGCAAAGGCGTGAGTGTGGATCGGACGGTCTATGACTTCGGCGATATCGTGTTGAACAGCGGCCCCGTCTCCTATGCTTTTACCCTACGCAACGACAGCGACAGCCCCATCCTTATCGACCGGGTGACGACTTCCTGCGGTTGCACCCTTGCCCAATGGACCACCGGGACCATCCGGCCCGGGCAGACAGGCAGCGTCACCATTACTTACAAAAACGACGAAGGGGCATTCCCCTTTGAC
>CAMJRT010000126.1 GCA_946408295.1 uncultured Bacteroidales bacterium | reverse complement strand
TATGGCCAGTTATTTGTTCGTTTGATTTTTTTGTATCAATAAAAAGACAGACTCCTATTAATTCTCCGGTTTCTTTTTTTCTGATGAGAACATCTATGCCCATCATGTCGAGTTCTGAACTATATAGTACATCGTATCCTTTTGCAGGGAATACTTCCGCAAGAACTTTGCAGAAATGAATATCCCTGATTACAGAAGGGTAAGTCCTACTACAAATTCTATTCTTCAAACCAATTTTATACTCGTTGGGTTTCCGGTCATAATCAAAACCGGCAAGCAGGCAGTCTGTATAATACTCAGTAAAGAACTCTTCCTGGGTGGGTATCCGCTTTTCCCGAAGGACAAATCTATAAAACGACGGAACAAAAGGTGTCGGCAGTCTTCCTTCAGCATCAGAATTACGTCGCTCATCTTTAATATAGGGTAAACTCCTTACACTTAATTCAATCGTATCTGCTGTATCGTTAATATGGCGTAAAAGGTTGGGCACATCCATTCTTTCATCGTTATCCGTCACCAGAATGGCATAAGAAAAGTTATTAACGGGTAACTTTCCATTCGGATTAAAGGGCACGCTATTTTTAATAGATGACAAAGACCACAGAGAGATCATATTTTGATTACACGGAGCGACATACGGATTAGAGTACTTATTATCTTCCATTTTTTCTCGACACCATTCATTCTGTAGACGTATATTGATATCTCCGGATACTGCTTCCAAAACATCCATAAAGGAACGAAAATAACTTCTCATTTCCTCAAAAGCCTCTTCTCCGACTTCTGACCTCTGAGTCTTACAAAAACGTTCAAGTTCTTTTTCCTGTTCCATACGACAATAAATTATTTGTGTTGTCGGCAACGCACCCACTAGTGCGTAGCGCCCCTTTAATCTTAGGCTGATAAATGTTTATCTGCGGACTTGCAAGACAAATATAACATATATTCTTTTATCCCGTATCCCGCAATGCTTACTTTGATGACATAATCAAAAAAATTTCGGAAATTGTGAAACATTTTAACATTTTGGCAGTATAATACGCAGAGTTCTTTGACAAACTTGAAAACAAGGGGAATAGATTGAATTTTATTTATTCTCTTGTTCTTTTGAATATTTGGGTACAACGGATAAGGTAACATAGTCTTCACGTTTTAACTCCCATCCACAATTCCTATTAAATGTGTGGCATAAGAACAGAGAATTTCCTACCATTCTTCTTTTTAAATTTTTGAGCACCCGGACGGGATTGCGGATGAGGCTACACACGAACTTTAGAGCCGACAATTCTCCAACAGTCGCGGTTGTTCTTCTTCTTTTTATTTATTGTTGATACCAACAATGTCAGCCACAACAGGGAATGGACTGTAGCGACTGGCGGTGTCAATTCTTTTCCATTTTCCACGGACACATTTTAATATTTTTCTATAGTACTCGTCTATTCCTCCTATGCTACATTTGAAATACGGCTGCTATCAACCGAGTTGAACGGGAATACTATGCCGTATTGATATCTGTATGTGTTTTCATATCGAAGAACAAAATTTTTTTTAATTTTTAATTTGAATGATATGAAAAAATTCTTTTACGTATTTTACATTTTTCTGATGGTTATTACGGATTCCTGCACAAAAGAAATCTTTCTGCTGACTGAAGAGAATCCCGTTTCGCAGGACCAAGCCAGTGAAATTGAAAAGGCCGAAGAAAAAGAAATTGACGATGATGATCCTATTGAGGAAGACGAACTAGAGAATCCTGACATTCAAGGCATTGGTCCGGATAAGGATGACCTGGTCGAGAATAATGAATCTGATGATTCTTATGATGATGAACAGGACGCCGAATTTGAGACCGATTCCGGTTTTCATTTTACTCCTCACGATTGGACGCATAATCCGGAGATTCACGTTGATTTCTAATTATCATTTAAGCTATTATTTCCTTTAATTTATATTCATTATGAATGCAATAGAATTATTCAAGATAACATTAGAAAATTATATGGCGGGGACTGTGGCAAGGTACAAGAAGGAATTAAATGCCTTGTACGGACTGGACGAGGTCGGGTGCGCCATCATCGGGTTTATGCTTCAGAACAAGGACCGCTTTCTCTCTGAAAAAATATTGGGAGACATCGGTCGGTTCGAATCAGATTTGACGACAGAGCGCGAGTTGTTCGCCCTCAAAAAGAAAGGGTTCATCCGTATGGTTCGCGTCGTGGAGGAGGTGGGTTTCTATCAACTGACCCGGGAAGCCGTCGAAGCCTTTCAGAAAGATGAGGTCTTTGGCGTTGACTGTTATCCGGACCACATCGCCGTCTTGAAAGAGCGCCCTTTTGAGAATGCGTACGACCTGAAAAGGTTTTACTATTCGCTGTCTCGCTGCGACGGGGACACCTGTTTAAGAGACGGAGTAGAAGAACTGCAAATCAAGGCATTGCCGGAAGCCCGCCAATTGCTCTTTTGGACCGTCGTCCGCCATTTCATCCTGCACTTCGGCGAACCGTTCAAAGAGAAAGCCGCCCCGGCAGGCCCCGTCTTTTCCTTTGACGGTGAAAAAAAGGAATCCCCCAAGCCCACAGAAGGGCTTGAGCGACTGGCAGACATAGGTCTGCTTGAATACGACGCTCAGAGCGACGGATATTTTCTCCCACCCCTCGTGTTGACAAAACTATTGTACGGGCACGACGAACTCGTCAAGTACAACGCCATCGCCCGATTGGCAACCATCATGAAGGCGAGGGACATTGAAGCTTGCGAGTTGTTCTATGCCCAAAAGACGCAAGTCGAAATTGACCATTTGAGGACACTCCTTTCCCCGGACGGCTACCGGCGCGCCCGCAACATTCTTCTTCGCAAGAAGCGGAAACCGGCTATCATCAGCCTTCTCTGGGGGCCTCCGGGAACGGGGAAGACGGAGATTGTCAAGCAACTGGCGAGGGAGTCCGGGCGGGACATCATCCTTTTTGACGCGGCGAAATTGACGGAATCCGCTTGGGGAGCCACCGAACACTTGTATCGCGCCTTGTTTCACCATTACGCGTACATAAGCGCTGTCAGCAGCCTCCCGCCCATCTTGTTGATGAACGAGGCGGATGACGTTCTCAGCAAACGCTTGCAAGGCCTCTATTACTCTATGGACAAGGCGCAAAACAGCATTTCAAATATTCTTCTTGAAGAATTTGAAAACCTGAACGGGATTTTGCTCGCGACCACGAACCTGGCAGACAACTTGGACCGGGCCTTTGAGCGAAGGTTCCTGTTCAAGACGGAGATTTGCAATCCCGACCAAAAAGCCCGCAAGATGATTTGGCAGTCAAAAGTTTCGGATCTGACGGAAGAAGAAGCGGCTATTTTGGCGGAACAGTACCCGATGACCGGCGCGCAGGTTTCCAATGTCGCGGCCAAATGCGAATTGGCCGAACTCTACTACGACGGAGACAGGGGACTGGCTTTCCTTCAAAATCTTTGCGAAGAAGAACTTTCTGCATCCCAGTCGTCCAATCGGCCTAAAATCGGATTTTAAGCAAAAATCTTTTATATTTGTAAATCAATCAAAATGGAGAACTTAATGAAAAATTCAGGAAAATATGTTCCTTACTCCTGGAAGGCGCTATACGCTCTTCTGAAGGGAATCAATGATGGGGAAATCTTGTCAAAGGGTATAATCGACAAACGAGATTGCCTGGCTGACATAGATTTTGAAGTCTTGCTATACGATATATTTCGAGAGGTTTTCTGCACCCCTATTACAAACTTCCCTAATAATATTATCATTTTTCAGGATGAAATGTCAGACCAAATTTGTCGTCCTTCTGTATCCACCCTGGAGATTTTGACGGATTTAAAAACAGCAGCGGAAAAGATACTCCGTGAATATGGAAAACCCGGAATAAGGAAACTTCAGAATTTTGATATTCCTAAGGTCGATGTATCAGAAGAGTGTACAAGGGTCATAGATATTGCGACGCAATATGAGCAATACGAACAGGACCCAAATGCCGTTTTTGACAAATACAAGAATTGCATTTATACAATTGATGGAAAGTCCGGTAGTCATCCTATTTTGGCCGGGGCATTCACCCCGGATTTTGTTTACGATGAAAAACTCGATGATTTTGTCATCAAAACCGAGCGGGATTGGCATATTGTGATGAAGGAATCGTGCGGAATGTCCGTTTACGCCTTTATGCTTGCGACGATGAGAAGCGACGATGGCAATAGCGCCGACCTAAGGGTCATCGATTGGGAAAACTATCCCCATAAAGATATGCCGGCCATTTGGACGGGCTGCTATAAAAGTTCATATGAGGGCATAGTTCCGGCCCCAGATGTCATTGATGACGACAAACAAGCGTTGTCGGAGTTTCTTCTTCGTCCTGTCTTTTCAGACATTTGCTCGCCCAAGGAGTTAAGCCTTACCGATGCCGTCCCCTATCCTTTTAATCACATCATTATCCACTCCCGAATTGCATCCATTGAACAGGAGAGAAAGAAGCGTTTGACTCATCTTCTCAATCTTGTCATTAAGGAAAGCCGCTTTTTGTTAAAAAACAGGAACCACATCAAGAATCAATTTCCCTAAAGGCGCACCTATTAAACGTATTGATATCAAAATTATGGAAGGTTCTTCTAACCCTTATATAAATGTAGTATCTATGCGCAACGGCGATAAAGTAGAACTTTCTGATTTTAA
>CAMJRT010000125.1 GCA_946408295.1 uncultured Bacteroidales bacterium | reverse complement strand
GAAGGACCATTCGAGGGAAGGCGTCATCGTCAGTCCCGAACGGTTGGACTTGTCCTGTGAGCCGGTCGCGGACATATAAGGGTTGTTGAAAATGACGCCGCCCGCCGTCTCGCTGTCGCCGAATCTGTTCCAGGTATCATCCACGGTCAGCAACGGAACGAGCATCGTAGCGCAATTGGTGTTAAGGCCGCTGACGGCGGCGGAAGTCCGGTCCGTCCATTGTTTGTTGAACGAGGCGGTCAAGCCCCAGCGAAGGCCCTTGATGATATCGCCGTGGATATTGAGTTGGGAAGTGAACTTCCTGTTCCGCGCACCGATGATGACACCTTTCTCGTCGTTGTAGCCGGCGGACAGGGAATAACGCGTATCTTTCGATTTGCCGGTGAAGCGGATATGGTAGTCCTGATAGACTCCGGTCTGGGAAAGGACGTCGATCCAGTCCGTACCCCTTCCATAGGATGAGGGATCGGGATAAGGCAACTTATACTTGTCGGTCGGGTCGGTCGGATCGGGTTCTTTCCAGTTGCGGCCGGCCATATAGACCATATTGCGCCAGGTGGCGTATTCCGACGCATCCATAATATCGAGTTTGCCGGCAATGCGGGAAACGCCGGCGGTAGCCTTTACGGTCACGGAGAAATCCGTATCCGAGCCGGTATTGTCCGTCGTCACGAGGATGACGCCGTTCGCACCCCGCGCTCCATAGATGGCGGTCGAGGAGACGTCCTTCAACACGGAGATGGAAACGATGTCGGAGGGGTTGATTTCACTGAGGTCGCTGACCGCATCCATCACACCGTCCACGACGATGAGCGGACTGTTGCCGGCGGAAATGGAACGGGAACCGCGAATCTGCACCGTTCCGGTCTCGCCCGGTTCACCGTTCTGGGACATAAATTCCGCACCGGCCACCTTACCCTGCAAGGCCTGGCCCACGGATGACACCGGGGCGCTCTGCACCGTTTTCGCGTCGACGACGGACACGGCGCCGGTCAGGTCGGATTTCTTGGAAGTACCATAGCCGATGACGACCACCTGTTCGAGCGCCTCGGCGGAAGGTTTCATCGACACGTTGACGGTCTTTCGTCCGGCCACGTCCTCCACCACCGTCTCATAACTGAGGAAGGTGTATTCCAAGCGGGCGTCGGCGGCTACGCTGATCTGGTATTTACCTTCGGCGTCGACAATGACACCGTTGGACGGATTGGCCTTGTCCGCGACGCATACGCCGGGCATCGGGACGCCGTTCTCATCCGTCACGATACCCCGGACGGCGACTTGCTGGGCCCGGAGCGCCACGGCCGACAAGGCCATGACAAGGATGACTGCTATCTTTCTCATCATATCAGTAATTCAAGACTATTTCAAGCGGGGAATGTTCCATCTGCGCGAGCGGCTTTTCCAGCAGCCGGGCTCGGGAGAGTTTGGGCAATACGCTCTTCGACACATAAACATAGTCCGCCTCCCAGGACTGTCCGCCGGCCGAAGTCCAGGTCGAAAACCAATGCTGGGAAGAAAGCCAGACGCAATCCTGGAAATTGAGGTGCCAGGCATAGCGGTCCGAATCGAAGGCGGAGTCCAGGGCATCCGCAGGATACCAGGCCGGCGTATCCGGCCACGCGGTCTGCATCATCGAAAGATGGTACAACTGGCCGCCGAGAATCCAGTCACCGGAGGGAGAGGCCGGCGTATAATTCTCGTCCAGTATCTGCCGGAAGGCGGCAGGACGGTCATTTTCCGCGACCGAAGCCAAGTCGATGGTCAGGAAACGGATACCGGAGAAATCGGTGATGGCATACAGTCCGACTCCCCCGGTTTCGGCGGGATGCAGGAAGCGGTTGCCACAGGCAATCAGGTCATATCCCTGGGAGACGCCCCAGTGTTTCACTGCGTCGGCATCGACACCGTCGGCACTGGCATAGAGAATCCGCAAGGTCTTGAGCGGAGCCTGTTCGAACTCGATTTGAACCGGTCCGGACACGGGCGTCACTTTCGGATAGTCGACCGGGACGATGCCCTGCTGGACAAGATAGAGGGTGTCCGCACGGCCGTACTCCTGCGTCGCGATGACGATGCTGGCCCGCCGGCTGCGGCGGACACTGCCGGGCACGGAGACATTGTCGTCATAATACAGGGTGAAGGCGGCATTGCCCACATTGCTGAACACGTCGGTCTTGACCCATTCGAAGCCGTCCTCCACACGGACGTTCCAGGAGCCCTGCGTTTCCACGCTGACGCTCAACGAACCGGCAGAAGCCGTCACATAGGCTTGTCCCAATGCGCCGCCGGGACCGACCAAGGCAGAATTTTTGTCGCACGACAGCACGACAAGTGCCGTCAGAAACAGGATTGAGAGTTTTTTCATCATCTTATTCCTCCAGATATCCGTCAGTTTGCGTAAAGGAATCGAGACCGGTGACACTCAAGGCCAGAGAGGTCAGGTTGATGCCGGCCGCCGAAGGACGGTGGATATCGAAGGCCTCGAGCGGATATTCCACCAAGCCGCTCTCCTGAGTCAGCACCAGCAAATTGAGGCCCTCGTAACGGCCCGGAAGCAGAAGCATCGGGAAAGGGACCGCCTTTCCCTGCGGATCCACGGAAGCGATTCCGTTGCATTTCAGAACCAAGGTTTTTCCCTGGTCGGAAACAAACCGGGCCTCACCGCTATTGTCCATCAGACAAGGGCCGGACAGGGGCTTCGTCCGGGAAGAGAGCCGGATTTCCTCCACCGTCTCCGATGCGACAAAGTCGAAGGAAACCGTCAGCACGCCCGCCGGCCAGTTGAAACTGAGCCGCCCGTCGGACAGGAAAGCGTAGGCATAGGGATTCTGTTTGAGGTAAAAATCCTCGACGGTTTCCGTCGCGGAATAGTTTTGCTCGGGCGAGAGCAGAAAAGGAAAAGCACCGGACTGAAGCGTCACGTCTTCCGACCAGGGATAGCAGGCCTGCACCGAAGCACCGCTGACGGAAGGGCCATAGAAGACTCCGGTGGGCTGACCGTCCCCGGCACGTTTGAGCATCCATTTCTCATTGGCGCCTTTGTCGCTGCCCCAGAGGCCGATGCAGTCCCCTGCGGCCCAACGGGCATCTTTCACGAAAGCCAGGGCGGAGAAATCCGCCTCAAGCGCAGTGAGTTCCCCGGTCGGATTGCCGGGAAAATATTCCCGCCCCGCCTGCGAACAGGCGAATGCGAACGGAAGGATCAATATCGACAGGAACTTTTTCATCACAGTTGAGGCTTAATATGGTTATCAGACAGAGTGATGGCGCCGTCCAGGCCCGCTGTAGCCAGGATGTCGTCCTTGATGGAGGCGTCATCGGTATAGGTCTTCATCACGTCCAATTCGATATTGCCGAACTGACCGTGGGAGACCGGCTTGGCACGCCAGAGGGAACCGCCGAAGAGACACGAACTGATTTCGGAATCGTCCAGAATCAAACCGCTCGCAGGCACTTTCTGCGGGAAGCCGCAGCCGATGCCGTAACTCTTGTCGGTGTACGTGCTGACCGGTATGACGTTCATCCGGACGACCACGGAAGAATTCTTCAGGGTGAAAGTCCTGACCGGGCATCCAATGGCACCGCCGGAAATATACGAAGGAGTAATCCGGGAACCGACGCTGACGTCCACGACGGAACATTCACGCAGGTCGGCATAGCCGGCCAGACCGACCAGACCGCCGCAGATGCAGCCGAAATCCGCACGGGAGTAAGGATTCGTCGCCGCTTCATAAGGCAGGATGTCTCCAAAATTCGTACAACGCTCCACGACGCTATGCACCGCTTCGCTTCCCATCAGGGACCCCACGATACCGCCGATGGTCGGATGGGCCGTCCAGATATTGGAGGCGACGGCCGTCAGCACGGTATTGTTGAGTTTGCCGGTGTTGACGCCGTCGCTGACGGTCAGCACGGCCGTCGCACCGGCAGGGTCGATGACCGTACCGTCGGTACTGAGAGGCGCACAGAGACCGACCAGGCCGCCCAGGCTTGCCTGACGGCTCGGAACGGCCGTCGTCTTGACGTGAGCCAGCGTAAGGTCGGCGGCATTCTTGCAGGATGAGAGCGTGACATTTCCAGCGGCGACATAACCGACCAGACCGCCGCAGGCGACGTGGGTGTTGGCATTGGTGCTGTTGTACTGCGACAGGCTCACATTCACTTCGGCCGCATTGGTGCAATCCGTCAGGGAAATTTCCCGCCCGTCACCGTTCACGACGGCAACCAGTCCCGCCGCGATGCTCCGATAATTTCCGCTTGCCGTCACCTTGGCCTTGACATTCATCGATCCGGTGTTCCGGCAATGGTCGATACGGCCTTCCCGGGCAGTCTGGACCAAACCGGCCACGACGACATCCTTGTCACTGATGATGGCGGAGAAATCGAAGTTGGAAGTGACATATTCCAATGCGCCGCCGTCGAGGACACCGACCACGGGAGTGATTTTTCCGGAATAGGATCCGCTAAGGTTGAGCCGGCGCAACGTACCCGTCAAGGCGCTGACAAGGGGTCCGGACGCCGAAGGGCGGGTAAACGTAAAGCCGTTTCCATCCAGGATATAAGGGAAGGAAGTGATGGCAACGTCGTCACTCCCGCTCAAAGTAATATCGGCACCGAGGGAGATGACGCCGTCCTTGAGATACTTTTCTTTCCAACTATCTTCTCCGGCATTGATAGCCTCGGCCAGCGTCTTC
>CAMJRT010000124.1 GCA_946408295.1 uncultured Bacteroidales bacterium | reverse complement strand
TCCGCTGAAAAGGTTTTCGTAGAGATGGAAGGAGAAACCCGTCCAGTTGCCCAGCACCTTCGCCTCCGTAAAGGAGAAGATGGCGATAATCAGGATGGGCGCATACAGGATGATGAGCAGCAGCCAGATATAGGCCTGTGAGCCCAGGACTGACAGGCGGGCCTTCCAGCCGCGTGTCCCCCTGCCGGGGGCCTGACAGCGTTTTTCCGTCGCACTCATAGCAGTCCTCCGCTTTCGGCTTCACGGGTCTCCCCGTCCCCGATCAGGCTGGTCAGTCCGATGATGACCAGCATAATCAACGCGAGGGCCGCGCCGTAGTTCCACATACCGTTGTTGATGTTCTCCTGGATGCAGGTTCCGAAAAGTTTGACCTTGTTCATCGTCAGCAGTTCCGCGACGGCGAAAGTGGAGATGGTGGGCATAAAGACCATCAGCACGCCGCTGGAGATGCCGGGAACGGACAGGGGCAAGGTGACTTTGGTGAACACCTGTGTCGGATTGGCGCCCAAATCTTCCGCCGCCTGCGCATAGGAATTATCCATCTTGCGCAAGACATTGTAAATCGGATAGATCATAAAAGGCAGGAAGTTGTACACCATCCCGAAAATGAGGGCGCCTTCCCCGAGGGGCAGGCGTAAGAAATCGAAGAGGGCCACCGTCGCGAGGGTACGGATGAGCATATTGATCCACATCGGGAGGATGAAGAGAATCACGGTGACGCTCGAAGGGTTGAGCCGGGTGTCGGCCAGGATGTAGGCCGCGGGATAGCCCAGCAGCAGGCACAGCACCGTGGTAATCAAGGCAATCTCGATGGAATAGACGAAGGTGTTCATCGTCTCCTTCTCGGTCGCGAACTTGACGAAGTTGCCGAAGGTGAAATGCCCGGCCGCGTCCTGGAACGCATACAGCACAATCAGCACCAGCGGCAGCGCGACAAACAGGGCGAGAAACACCTGGTAAGGCAGCGCCCAGATAGCCCGCTTAGTCATTGCCGGACGAGGCTGGGGCGGCGGAATCCGTTTCCGTCACCGGGGTAATCTTGATATCTTCGGGGGCCACGCGGATACCCACCAGGTCGTTCTTATCCCAGATGTCGTTGGTATCGACATAGATGTAGCAACCCCGGGAAATGGTGATGCCCAGGTGGTAGTGGTCGCCTTTGTACAGCAGCAGGCCGACCGTTCCTTCCAGGCTTCCTTCGGAGGCTTCATCGCGCAAATCCACCTTGTCGAACGCAAATTCCACCCGCACCTTATCCCCCGCTTTCACTCCTTCCACAGGCAGGCAGTCGAACACGCCGCCCAGCACCGAGACTTTGTCTTCGGCCTTCATTTCGCCTTCGAAGACATTGGCGGTGCAGTCTTTGCGCATCACCTGGATATCCTGGGGCTTGACAATCAGTCCGACCCGCGACCCGGGTTCAAAGGCGTTGTAGTCCTGGACCATCAGTTCGTAGCCCTCGTCGGTGTCCACGAACATTTCGTAGTGAACCCCCTTGAAGATACAAGATTTGACCGTTCCGGTCAAGGGGGCGACCTCCAGGCGCGTGTTCATAATGTAAATGTCCTCGGGGCGGACCACCACATCGACGGGGTTGTCTTCACCGAAGCCCTCGTCCACGCACTCGAACTCGTGACCGGCGAAACGGACCAGGCGATCGCGCACCATCACGGCGTCGAGGATGTTGCTTTCTCCGATAAAATCGGCCACAAAGGGGTTCCGGGGCTCGGTGTAGATCTCGGTGGTCGCCGCATCATTCAAAAAATGGCCGTCGTTGAGCACGACGATGGTGTCGCTCAAGGTCAGGGCCTCTTCCTGGTCGTGGGTGACATAGATGAAGGTGATGCCGAGTTCGCGGTGCATTTCCTTGAGCTCGATCTGCATATCCTTGCGCATCTTCAGGTCGAGGGCCGCGAGGGGTTCGTCGAGCAGCAGCACTTTGGGCTGGTTGACGATGGCCCGGGCGATGGCCACACGCTGTTGCTGACCGCCGGAGAGGGAATCGACATCCCGGTCCTCATAGCCGGTCATACTCACGAGTTTCAGGACTTTGCGCACCTTTTCGTCAATCACTTCGCCCGGAAGTTTCTGCAACTTGAGACCGAACGCGACATTGTCGTACACATCCAGATGGGGGAAGAGCGCATAGCGCTGGAAGACCGTATTGAGGGGGCGTTGGAAAGGCGGGACACCGCTGATGTCCTCCCCTTCCATATAGATGCAGCCGCTGGTCGGCGTGGCAAAGCCGGCAATCAGGCGCAGCAGGGTGGTCTTGCCGCAGCCCGAGGGGCCGAGCAAGGTGACGAACTCTCCGCGACGGATGTCCAGGCTCACATCATCGAGCACCTTGACATCGTCGTAGGTTTTGGAGAGATGGTCAAGCCGGATAATGATATCTTTCTCCATTACCGCTCAAGCGCTTACTTCTTCTTGCCGAAGAGTTCCAAGGGACGGAAACAATAGGTCACGCCGAAGTTGAAGGCGAGGCTGGACACGCTCCGGGGAATCCCCAGGGCGTCCGTCGGAAGCAGCGAGGAATCGCCGGAAGCCAACAGGTTGCGGCCATAGTTGGAGCCGCCGAAGAGCACGTGTACGCGCAGGTCCTTACTGTCCTCGATGGGATACCAATAAGCGCCGAGACCTCCGCAGAAACCATTGTTCTTGGGATAACTGACGGGCCACAATTCACCCTCGCCGTCTTCGAAATAATTGGCAGAATTCAAAACGGACAAGACACCTCTATTGGGTTCCCAGCCGAAGGTTCCGAAGACTTCCAGGTCATCCTCGATGACATAGCCCAGAGAGAGAATGACATTTCCCTCACGGACGGGCGCATACTCGACACCGCCGGGCAGGAGGCCGGGGGCGGGATAGAAATAGGTGGTGGTGCCGGCGAAACGGGCGGCGGCGTCAATGCCGATGTGGAAGTCCTCGATGTCGTAACGCAGGCCGAGGGAAGGCATCCACAAGAAACTGTTGCGGCTGTCGGGGTCATCCTGAATCTTGCGCTCGAACTGCATCATATTGAGGGCGACGCGGAAGGAGAATCCGGTGTCGTCGTCCTCGGCCTTGTCAAAGAAGCCGAACAGGCTGTAGGAGAAGAGTCCTTCGCTGAATGGCCTGGTATTGAAGGGAGAAGAGGAGAACTGGAAGCCCGCTTCCCAGTTTTCGTGGAAGCAATAGGAGGCTTTGGCGCCGAGTTGGTAGGCGTTCAAGTTGTTCCACATACCGCTGCAGAGCATATAGTGGCAATCGTAGTCGTAGGGGTCGTACTCGTAGGTCGCTACGGCCAGGCACTCCTTGCCGAGGGTGAACTTCAGGCCGAAAGGAAACTGGTATGAGAGCGTGGCGAAGTCGCACCAGTTGTTGTCGGTCGTCCAGGCATTCTTATAGATGTCTTGAATGCCGGGCCAACTGCCGGCGAGCCAGTGGTTGACCAGGTTGAAATGCAGACCGGGGATGATGTCTCCCTCGAAATGGGTATAGAGGGATGAACCGGAGTACATACCTTCGTTCCCGTTGAAATTGTTATGTGCCATTGCGGCGTTCCTGCCGTCCGCATTCAGCGCGATGTGGGGTTCCAGGTCAAAACGGGCAATCACTTCGAGCGTAATGGGTTCCGCTTGCTCCGTCACAGGCTCCGGTTCCTCCCGGGCAAACAGTTGGACAAAACCACCAAGCAGCATAGCCGCACATAACAATGTCAGTCTTTTCATTTCATAAAAAATTAGTTAAGGGTAAATAATAATGTATAAGCCAAACAAAGCGACAATCACACCGGCAATCCGGTTGATAAGAACGATACTCTTGACATTGATTTTACCTTTCGCTTTGGAAAGCAGCCAGGTACAGGTATTCCAATAGAGGATGGTGCCCAGGCACACGGATACGACGGAGACAATCTTCTCGAAGACGGTGACATCGGTACTGCCGAATCCGAAGACGGCGAACAGGGCCAGCATCACGGCGAAGGCGCCGGGGTTGGTCAGGCCCATCACCAGCGACTGGGCGAAATCGGTCGCGGAAATCTTGTTGGGACGGTCGGGCTTGTGCTTGTAGAAGGACATAAAAACGCCCAGGACAATCACGACGGCGCCACCGATGTATTTGATGGTCTGGTAATGCTGGTCAATCATCCCCTGCACGAGCGAGAGGGAGAAGACCGCGATGGCCGCGAACAGGGTATCGACGACCGTGGACCCCATCGCGGCGGACATACCGGCGCGGCGCCCTTTCCCCAGGGTGTTCTGCATCACGAAAATGGCAATCGGTCCGAGCGGGGCCGAACAGCAAATCCCGATGAAGATGCCTTTGAGTATGATGAGGAACAGGTGCATTACAGGTCCATACGATAACTCCGGCGACGCATATAGGGCAAGGCTTCGTAGTCGCCGAACAGCGTCTGCACTTTGGTATTGTCTTCCAACTGGGGGTTCAGAATCATTCGTTTGATGCCGAACTTGATGGCCCCTTCGTGAATGTGTTTAAAAATCAAAACATTGGCTCCCTTTCCTTGGTATTCCGGCAAAACCCCGATGAGCAGGGCTTCAAGGGTGTCGTTCTTGTGAAGGGCCCGGAGGATGGGGATGAAGCCGAAGGGAAAGAGCCGGCCGCGGCTTTTCTGATAGGCTTTCGAGAGCGAAGGGATGCAGATGCAGAAGCCCACCACTTCATCCTGGTCATTGAGGATGAAGCAGGAA
>CAMJRT010000123.1 GCA_946408295.1 uncultured Bacteroidales bacterium | reverse complement strand
GGTCGAACTCTTCACCCGTCTGGGCATCTACAGCGAGAAAGAATTGGAAGCCCGCAACGATGTCAAGTGGGAGACCTACATCAAGAAAGTGCAGATCGAGGCGCGAATGACCGCCCGCATGGCCACCAACCACATCATCCCCGCCGGTCTGGAATACCAACGCCGCCTGTTGGAGAATGTGAACCTGATGCGTAAGAACTTCGCCGACGACGCCGATGCGATGTCCGCCACGACCAAGAACATCATCCGCGAGATTTCCACCCTGATTTCCGACATCGAAAGCAAGGTCAAGGCGATGAGCCTGGCTTGCGAGAAAGCCAACGGCATCGCGGACATCTACGCGCAGGCCGAGGCCTACCACGACATCGCCGAATCGCTCTTCGGCATCCGCAAGTCCATCGACGATCTGGAGGAAATCACCGACAACGACCTGTGGCCCTTGCCTAAGTATCGCGAAATTCTCTTTATCAACTAATTAGAGCTAGTCGAAAAATTGAAATAGGACCGGTCTTTCCAGGCCGGTCCGGATAAAAACGGGTAAAAATGAAAAAAACAGGACTATACAACCCCGCTTATGAGCACGACGCCTGCGGTGTCGGAATGCTGGTCAGCCTGGAGGGCGACAAGAGTCACCAGTTGGTCGACGACGCCCTGACCGTGCTGGAAAATATGCAGCACCGGGGCGCGGAAGGAGCCGACAACAAGTCCGGCGACGGCGCGGGTATTTTGTTGCAGATACCCCACGAATTTATCCTCTTGCAGGGTATTCCGGTACCCGAGCGCCTGAAATATGGCACCGGTCTGGTGTTCCTGCCGAAGGATAAGGCGAAAGGGGAGGCCTATCTGGCCATCATCCGCGAGGAAACGGAGAAAGCCGGGCTGGAACTTTCCCATATCCGGGAAGTGCCTGTGCACTCGGAGATTCTGGGAGAGGCATCCGGGGCCACCGAACCCCACACGGCCCAGATTTTTGTGACCGGTACGCAGGATGTCTCCCGTTTCGAGACGGAACTGTACCTGTTGCGCAAGCATATCGAGCAGCGCATCAGCGATCGCGATTTCTACATCGTCTCCCTGTCCAACCGCGTGATTATTTATAAGGGAATGTTGACTTCCTCGCAGTTGCGGGAATATTATCCCGACCTCGGAAGCCCGTTCTTCACCAGTGCGCTGGCGATGGTCCACTCTCGTTTCAGTACCAACACCTTCCCGACCTGGTCGCTGGCCCAGCCTTTCCGTATGATAGCCCACAACGGGGAAATCAACACCATCCGGGGCAACCGGGGCTGGATGGAGGCCCGCGAAAGCGTCCTCTCGTCCGAGGCGCTCGGGGATGTGAAGAATGTGCATCCGATTATCCAGCCGGATATGAGCGACAGCGCCTCCTTCGACAACGCCCTGGAGTTTTTCGTGCGTTCCGGCTTGAGCCTTCCGCACGCGATGGCGATGATGGTCCCGGAATCGTTCAACGAAAAGAACCCCATCGACCGCAGGCTGAAGGATTTCTACGAATATCATTCCATCCTGATGGAGCCGTGGGACGGTCCCGCCGCCCTGCTCTTCACCGACGGCCGCTACGCCGGCGGTATGCTCGACCGCAACGGGTTGCGTCCTTCCCGTTACCTGCTCACCGACAAGATGTTGATTATGGCCTCCGAAGCGGGCTGCCTGAAGGTGGATGCCGCGCTCGTCAAGGCCAAAGGCCGTCTCCAGCCCGGGAAAATCCTGATGGTGGACAGTGAGACGGGCCGCATCTACAGCAATGACGAAATCAAGAAACAATTGGCCGAAGAACTCCCTTACGGCCAGTGGCTGCAGGAAGGCCGGATTGAACTGGCCAAACTCCACAGCGGACACAAGGGTGACTATACGGTGGACGATTACCAGCGTCGGCTGCGGGCTTTCGATTTTACCCGCGAAGATGTCGAACGGACCATCGTCCCGATGTGTACCACCGCGCAGGAGCCCCTCTCCTCGATGGGAAACGATACCCAGTTGGCGGTGCTCTCCGACCGTCCGCAACTCCTCTTCAACTATTTCCGGCAGCAGTTCGCCCAGGTGACCAACCCGCCCATCGACCCCATCCGCGAGGAATTGGTGATGTCCTTGACCGAATACATCGGCGCCGTGGGCGTGAACATCCTTACGCCGAGCGCGGGTCACTGCAAGATGGTGCGCCTGCCCCAGCCGGTGCTGACCAACACGGAGTTGGATATCCTGTGCAACATCCGTTACAAAGGTTTCAATACCGAAAAACTCTCGATGCTTTTCGACCCCGCCGAAGGGGAAGCCGGGATGAAAAAGGCCCTGGATGCGCTCTGCGCCCAAGCCGAAGCCTCGGTGCACGAAGGCATCAACTACATTATTTTGACCGACCGGGGCGTGGACGCCACGCACGCCGCCATCCCTTCGCTGCTCGCGGTCAGCGCCGTACACCATCACCTGGTGTCGGTCAAAAAGCGTGTGCAGACCGCCCTGATTGTGGAGAGCGGCGAAATCCGCGAGGTGATGCACGCGGCCCTGCTGCTGGGCTACGGCGCCAGCGCCATCAACCCCTATATGGCCTTCGCCGTTATCGACGACCTGGTCAGGCAGGGCAAGATCCAACTCGACGGCCTGACCGCGCGTCACAACTACATCAAGGCCCTCGACAAGGGCCTGCTCAAGATTATGAGCAAGATGGGCATCAGCACCATCCGTTCCTACCGCGGCGCCAAGATTTTCGAGGCCCTCGGTGTCAGCGGCGAACTGCTGGCCCGTTATTTCGGTACGGATTCCTCCACCATCGGCGGCATCCGGCTGAAAGATGTGGCCCGCGACGCCATCCGTATGCACGACCAGGGCTATGCCCCGGCCGAGCCGGACGCGGTGCTGCCTTTCGTCGGTCAGTATAATTTCCGCAAGGACGGCATCAAGCACGCCTGGACCCCCGAAGCCATTTCTACCCTGCAACTGGCGACCCGTCTGGGCAGTTATGCCAAATTCAAGGAGTTCACCCGTCTGGTGGACGGCAAGACCGACCCGCTGTTCCTGCGCGATTATTTCCAATTCCGCAGCAACCCCATTCCCATCGAGGAAGTGGAGCCCGTGGAAAGCATTGTCAAACGTTTTGTCGGCGCGGCGATGTCCTTCGGCGCAATGAGCAAAGAAGTACACGAGACCATCGCCCTGGCGCTCAACAAACTGGGCGGCCGCAGCAACACGGGCGAGGGCGGCGAAGACAACCGTCGTTTTTATGAGAAAGTGGACGGCGTATCGCTTTCCAGCGCCATCAAGCAGGTGGCTTCCGGCCGTTTCGGCGTCACCACGGAATACCTGGTCAACGCGCAGGAAATCCAAATCAAGGTGGCCCAGGGCGCCAAGCCCGGAGAGGGCGGCCAGTTGCCCGGCTACAAGGTCAACGAAATCATTGCCAAGACCCGCAACGCCATTCCGGGCATCTCCCTGATTTCGCCTCCGCCCCACCACGACATTTATTCCATCGAGGACCTCGCCCAGTTGATTTTCGACCTCAAGAATGTCAATCCTTCCGCCAAAATCAGTGTCAAACTGGTCGCGGAGAGCGGCGTAGGCACCATTGCCGCCGGCGTAGCCAAGGCAAAAGCGGACCTCATCGTCATTTCGGGCGCGGAAGGCGGTACGGGCGCATCCCCGGCCTCTTCCATCCGCTATGCCGGCATTTCTCCGGAAATCGGCCTGTCCGAGACCCAGCAGACCCTCGTGCTCAACGGCTTGCGCCAGCAGGTGGAAGTGCAGGTGGACGGCCAGTTGAAGACCGGACGCGATGTCATTGCGATGGCCTTGCTCGGCGCCGGCGAGTTCGGTTTCGGTACCGCCCAACTCATCGTGCTGGGCTGCGTGCTGATGCGCAAATGCCACTCGGACACCTGTCCCGTCGGCGTCGCCACCCAGAATCCTGAACTGCGCAAGCATTTTATGGGCAAGAGCGAGTACTTGGTCAACTATTACACCTTCCTGGCCCGCGAAGTACGCGAATACCTCGCCGAAATGGGCTTCCGCAAGTTTGAAGACATTATCGGCCGCAGCGATTTGATTTCGGTGGACACGGCGCGTTTCAACGACAAGACCGCAGGGCTGGACTTCAGCCGGATTCTGGCGGCTCCCGTGCCCGACGCTCCGCTGCACAAGCAGAAAGATGCCAAGCACAATATCTACAATGTACTGGACCGCGAGATAATCGAGGCGACGCGCTATGCCGTGGAAAACAAGCAGCCCGTTTCGCTCTCCTACGACATCGTCAACACCAATCGGGCCACCGGCGCGATGTTGTCCGGAACCATTGCCGGCCGCTATGGCTGCGAAGGCCTGCCGGAGGGGACGGTGGACATTCATTTCCGGGGTTCCGCCGGCCAGAGTTTCGGCGCCTTCCTGATGAAGGGCGTCAGTTTCTCGCTCGAAGGCGAAGCCAACGACTACCTGGGCAAGGGACTTTCGGGCGGCGTCATTTCCGTCTTCCCGCCCGTGCGTTCGACCTTCGACAGCCACGAGAACATCATCGCCGGCAACACCCTGCTCTACGGAGCGACCTCCGGCAAGGTGTTCATTTCCGGACGGGCCGGCGAGCGTTTCGCCGTGCGCAACTCGGGCGCGATTGCCGTGGTGGAAGGCACCGGGGACCATTGCTGCGAGTATATGACCGGCGGCCGCGTGGTCGTGCTCGGCACGACGGGACGCAACTTCGCGGCGGGTATGTCCGGCGGTCTGGCCT
>CAMJRT010000122.1 GCA_946408295.1 uncultured Bacteroidales bacterium | reverse complement strand
ATATCGCCACGAACAATGTGCTCCGGCAAACGGTCCGGGGACGCAATGTGCGCGCCGGCGACCTCGTGGTCAGCGGGTCCGACGTGGACCTGACCTTGGGCCTGTCCAGCGACGAGCGCCCGACGGTGGTGCCGCGCGTGATCGGCCAGAAGTATGTCAGCGCCGTGGACGCCCTGCACGACCGGTATCTGAACGTGGGCCGCGTCCGCTTCGACAGCGGCATCCGCACCTATGCCGATTCCGTGAACGCCGTCGTGTACCAGCAGGACGGCCTGGGCCAGACCCGCACCTACGGATCGTCCATCAACCTGTACCTGACCCTCGATCCCGAGAAGATTCCGACCGAATAGCGTCCCTGTCCGGCTGTCGTAAAAGGAAAGATACGGAATGCTTCCGTATCTTTTTTTGTGTTTCTTTGGAAGAATCACTAACTTTAAGACCTGTTCACAGCCGGCATGGCCCTTAAACTTATCAGATTATGGAAACGCAAAACGGATTTCCCCGAACGGAACGGCAGGATTATGTCTCTCCATCTGTCCGTTTGATTGTCCTGTCCATGGACAACATCATCTGCGGCAGCCCCGTGCAGGGCGGCAACGAAGACATCGGATACGATGACTGGTGGAATGATTGACAGAGGAGGGACGGATATGAAAAAGCTGACATTCATTCTCGGCGCGCTGCTCCTGGCGGCCACCTGGTCCTGCACCCGCGAACAGGACACCGACCCTTCGCAGAAAATGACATTCCAAGCCGCCTGGGCCGACAATTCCGACACGCGGACGGCCATCCAGTCGGACGGAACGAGCGTCTGGTGGTCTCCGAATGAGGAGATCAACGTCTTCGGCACGGACTATTCCTCCGGCAAATTCACGTCGACGAACACGACCCCCCAGGCGACGGCCACTTTCGAAGGCACCTTGTACGACGGATATGGCGGCCGTTCCGCCACCCGTTATATCGGTGTGTATCCCTATAGTCCGAGCAACGACTATTACGATGGAGAATTGTGGCTGGAAGTCAAAGCCTTTCAGCCGGGAAAGGAAGGGACTTTTGCCGACAAGGCCTTTCCCGCAGTCAGCCTCAGTGACGACAAACGGATGACATTCCATCACGTGTGCGGCGGCGCCCGGTTCAGTGTGGAGAATGAGGGAATCGCTTCCGTAACCTTCGAGTCGCTGGGAAAAGAACCCTTGGCCGGCTATGTGACAATCGAGTTCGAAGAAGACGGAACCTTCGTGACAGAAGTGTCGGAGTATGGTTATTCAACCGCGGTGACGGTGACCGCCCCGGAAGGCGGATTCGTCCCCGGGAAGTACTACTTCGCCGCCTTCCTTCCGGGCACGCTCTCGCAAGGACTGAACATTACCTACACCAAATTGGACGGCTCGTTTGCCGAAATCGCGCTGGACAAGGCCATCACCGTCCGCCGCGCCCGCTTCGGCACCATCGCCGGAAAGGACGCCGGGCTTGCCTTCCGGGGATATGACATCACCACCCCCACCGCCATCGACCTGGGTCTTTCGGTCAAGTGGGCCTCCTTCAACCTGGGCGCCACCAAGCCCGCGGAGCCCGGCTATTACTACGCCTGGGGCGAGACGGAGCCCAAGAAAATCTATGACTGGGGCACCTATAAATGGGGTGATGACGAACAATCTCTGAAAAAATACAATAATGAAGCACCTTCCGGAACGGTCGACAACAAAGTCCAGCTGGACCCGGAAGACGATGCCGCCCACGTGAAACTGGGCGACAAATGGCGGATGCCCGTCCAGGCCGAGCTCCAGGAATTGATGGATACTCGAAATGACAGCCGCTACGAGTGGACATTCAAATCGATCGACGGCGTGGACGGCGTCGAGATTACCTGTCTCACAAACGGAAACCATATCTTCCTCCCCCAGAACGGTATCCTGTACGGGACAGAACAACTCCAAGGAGGCCAAGCCAGAATTTGGAGTTCCTCTCTCCTGGTGGACAATCCCAGGATGGCCCAAAATCTGAACGTCAGAATCTCGGAGGGCTATCTATGGCCAAGCATATCTGGCGGGAGCCGGGTAGGCGGGTATGGCATCCGACCCGTCTACGGGGATCCGCCGGCGGCCATTCCGGTGGAGAGCATCTCCCTGGAAAGGTCTCAGCTGTCCATTTACCCCGGTCTGCATTTCAGCCTGGGAGCGAAAGCCCTGCCCGAGAACGCGACGAACAGAATCATCACTTGGAGCAGCAGCGACGAATCGGTGGCGACCGTGGACACCTGGGGAAGCGTCACGGCCGTAGCGCCCGGCACGGCCACGATTACGGCGGCAACGGTGGACGGGAGCAAGACGGCCACCTGCCAGGTCACCGTCAAGAACCCCGTCACGACCTTCGCCACCCCGGCCGCCGTCGACCTGGGCCTTTCGGTCAAATGGGCCTCCTTCAACCTGGGCGCCACCAAGCCGGAGGAGAGCGGCAACTACTATTCCTGGGGTGAAATCGAGCCGAAAACCGAGTTCGATTCCTACAAGTGGTACGACCCGTATTCTGGCGAGTTGACCAAGTATAACAACGACAGCGAATACGGCCCTGTCGACAACCTCTATCTGCTGGAAGCTGACGATGATGTCGCCCACGTGAAGTTGGGCGGAGACTGGCGGATGCCCAGCGCCGACGAAATGCAGGAGTTGTTTGACACCCGATATGATGGCGGATACGAGTGGCAATACAAATCGGTCAACGGCATCCCCGGTTTCGAAATCGTCTGCCTGGCAAACCACAACAGCATTTTCCTGCCTTTTTCCGGCATCATCTCAAACGAAGATCTTTCCTGTGACGCGTCTTATTGGACAACATCTCTCAGCGATTACTATCCGACGAGCGCGAAGGTCGGTGACATCGATACTTACGATTCCTTCGGTCCCGACGCCTCCTACTATTTTTCCTTGACCGGCAAGAACCGTAGTTCCGGCGCTCCCGTCCGTCCTGTCTATGGACGTTTGACAACCATCCCGGTGGAGAGTGTCTCCCTCAACCGGACCAAGATGGATCTTTCCGCCGACATCACCTTCTCTCTCAGCGCGTCCGTCCAACCCCAGAACGCGACGAACCGGAGGATCTCCTGGACCAGCAGCGACGAGTCGGTGGCGACTGTGAATTCCGAAGGAAATGTCCACTGCGTTGCGCCCGGGACGGCCACGATTACGGTCACGACCGCGGATGGAGGCAAGACGGCCGCCTGCCTGGTCACCGTCAAGGATCCTTCCGCTTCCTTCGCCACCCCGACAGCCGTCGATCTGGGCCTTTCCATCCCGTGGGCCTCGTTCAATGTGGGCGCCTCGGCGCCGGAGGAGAACGGCTTCTACTACGCCTGGGGCGAGACCGAACCGAAATCCCAGTACGACGAATCCACCTACCGGTGGTGCGACGGGGATATTGACCAACTGACCAAATACAATTTCGACCCCGCATCCGGCGTGGTCGACTACAAGTCGAAACTGGAGGACGCCGACGACGTCGCCCACGTGAAACTGGGCGACAAGTGGCGGATGCCCACCTATGAAGAAATCGAGGAATTGTATCAGACCGAGGACAATCCCGACTACCAATGGACGTGGAAGACGCTCGAAAGCGGATGTTCCGGCGTGGAAATCACCTGTCTGGCCAACGGAAACCACATTTTCCTGCCTGCCAGCGGATACATCTCCGCTTATCGTGAGTTATTCTATCCCGGAGCCAGAGGGTACTATTGGTCGTCCTCCGTCGACAAGGGCTTGACCCCGGGACAAACCTTGCAGTTCAATTACGAAGCCGATTATGGTTCTCTCTACAGTTATGTCAGTTCCCATCATCGGCCCAGCGGTTTCTCCGTCCGTCCCGTCTATGGGGATCCGCCGACATCCATCCCGGTGGAAAGCATTTCCCTGGACCGGGAGAAGGCGTCAATTCCCCTGGGCGTGTCCATCGAGCTGAACGCGTCCATCCTTCCTGAGAATACGACGGAGACCATCATCTGGACCAGCAGCGACGAGTCGGTGGCCACCGTACCTGTCCAGCGAGGATTGGTCGAGGGCGTCGCTCCCGGCACCGCCACGATTACGGTCCAGACGCTGGACGGGAAAAAGAAGGCCACCTGCCAGATCACCGTCCAGGCTCCCGCCACCACCTTCACCACTCCAACGGCCGTCGACCTGGGCCTTTCGGTCAAGTGGGGGTCGTTCAACCTGGGCGCCACGGCGCCGGAACAGCCCGGGAACTACTATGCCTGGGGTGAAACGGAGCCCAAGTCCTCCCATTTGGACAGTTACCAGTGGTATCGCTCTGATGATTGGTATTCAGGAGGGTATACCAAGTATTGTAACAATCCCGACCAAGGTTACAACGGGTTCACCGACGACAAGACCCGGCTGGACCCGGAGGATGACGTCGTTCGCGTGAAACTGGGCGGCAAATGGCGGATGCCCACCGAGGACGAAGTCAAGGAACTGGTGGAACGTTGCACCTGGACCTGGACCGAGCAGAACGGCATGAATGGGTACCAAGTGAAAGGGACCAACGGAAACAGCATCTTCCTGCCCGCAGCCGGCTCGCTGGTCGGCAACGCCCTGGAGGAATACAACAACAAGGGGTATTGTTTCACAACCCAGATGGCTGACGACGCTGTTTTTATGGCCAGGACCCTGGAATTTGGAACGTGGTACAATGAATCTTACTTCCACTACGTCTCCGATGATTTCCGCCAATGGGGAGTGACCCTGCGACCTGTCTGTGAATGATGCCGATCGACGAC
>CAMJRT010000121.1 GCA_946408295.1 uncultured Bacteroidales bacterium | reverse complement strand
GGAAGGAAGCGCGAACGGACTTCTCTTATGGAGTGAGCGCCCTTTCGGGGGCAAAAGGCCCGAGTGTGCGCAGGCATTGAGGGAGCTGACTCCGCATTCCAGCCCATTGAGCCGGTCGAAAAGATTGCAAATTCACAAAAAATTCGGAAAAAATGGTAAAGAGTCCGGAAAGAGAAAAACTTTTCTTGTCTTTTATAAAATTTCGCAGAAAAATCGGAGAAATCGTTGTATTTGTGAAAGGAAATGCTTTAATTTGCCGCACAATGTAGATCCGGGCGAAGATTTATATTTTGTATTATGGCAAAGCCGATTAAAGAAACCCCTATCCTTTATGACAGTGACGCGGAGCGTCTGGAGATGGTGGCTCACAATGTGGTTCCTCTGACTGAAGAGGAACGAAAAGAAATTATCAGAGCGTTCGACGATGTTAGGAAGTGTTGTGCGCTATGAGTTACTCGTTTCGTAAGTTTCGACCGGGTGTTGATGTGCTGAAATCATTTGATTGTGGACACTCGGACTTGAATGGCTTTTTGCTCGAGACTTCCTGCGATATTCCCAATGCTACAACGTATGCCTGATTTGCGTTCTTTTTAACCAGGAATTTAGAGGGCCGGCGGGGACTCCATCGCAAAGGGTACGAAGATTTCTTAAATCTGCAATCGTTTAATACAGAACAAGGCCGAGGGCGGCGCCGGAGAGGATGAGGAGGATGGGACTGGTTTTGCGCCAGTAGGAGGCGGCGAAAGCGCCGGCCAGCAGGAGCCAACTCTTGTAATCGGGGAAGTTTTCGGTGACAAGTTGAAAGGAGGGGGTGCCGCCCTCCCAAGTCGTGTTGACGATGAGGATGAAGGCGGCCGCTCCGATGAGCCCGACGACGCAGGGGCGCAGGTAGTCCATCGTGCCGGCGTAGAGTCGGCTGTCTTTGAAACGCAGGTAGAAGCGCACGATGAGCAGCATAATCAGGAAGGAGGGCAGCACGACGGAGAGCGTGGCGACGGCGGAGCCGCAGATGCCGAGCAGGTGGCTGCCGCTGGCCGTGTAGAGCACGTCGTAGCCGACAAAGGTGGCGCTGTTGATGCCGATGGGGCCCGGTGTCATCTGGGAGACGGCGACGATGTCGGTGAAAGTGCTTTCGCTGAGCCAAGCGTGTTCGACCACGACCTGATTCTGGATGAGGGACAGCATCGCGTAACCGCCGCCGAAGGTGAAGGCGCCGATGACAAAAAAAGTCCAGGCCAATTGACCGAGCAGCATCAGCGTTTCCATTCTTTCCAATAACTAAGGCTGAATCCCAGAATCAGGACGCAGAGGATGATGTAAATGGGCGATACGCTCAAAAACGCGACCAGAACCAGCGAGGTGACGGCCAGCAGCCAGGCCCACCACTTCCGGCAGGATTTCCGGGCCATACGGACGGTGGGGACGGCAATCAGGGCGATGACCACGGGACGGATGCCCGCGAACGCCCTGGTCACCCAGGGGTTTTCTTTGAAAGCGGTGAAGAACAGCGCGATGGACAGGATGATCAGAAAGGAGGGGAGTATGCTTCCCAGGGTGGCGGCCACGCTTCCTTTGAAGCCCCGCAGCCGGTGTCCCGCGAAAATGGAAATATTGACGGCCATAATGCCGGGCGCACTTTGTGAGAGCGCGACGATGTCGGGGAGTTCTTCTTCGGAGATCCAGCCGCGGCGGGACATTTCCGCCTGAATGAGGGGAATCATCGCATAGCCCCCGCCGATGGTGAAGGCTCCGATTTTGGCGAAAACCGTGAATATGCGCCACAGGGACGCCCGCTCTGCTGTTGTTTGCTCCATTGTTGTGCAAAGGTAAGTAAAAAATTTGCTTTTCTCTCGGTTTGCGCTTATCTTTGTAAGTTATGTCAAGCAATGGAAAAATATTGATTGTGGATGACGAACGCGCCATCCGCAATTCGTTGAAAGAGATTCTGGAGGACGAAGAATACGAGGTGGAGGCGGCTCCCGATGCTCCTACGGCTTTGCAGTTGGTGGAGGGAGACCATTTTCAGGTGGTGCTCTGCGATATCAAAATGCCCGGAATGGACGGGGTGGAATTGCTTACCCGATTGCACGAAAAGGTGCCCGATACGGCGATTGTGATGATGACCGGCCACGGTGATATCGACACGGCGGTGGATTGTATCCGCAAGGGCGCCTATGACTTTTTGACCAAGCCGTTGGACTTGAACCGTACTCTGATTACCATCAAAAATGCGTTGGATAAGACACAATTGGTGGGTGAAACCAAAATCCTCAAGAAAAAAGTCTATAACGGCGACGATATGGTGGGGGAATCGGAGGGGATGCAAGCCCTGCGCGATATGGTGGAAAAAGTGGCTCCGACCGAAGCCCGTGTGTTGATTACGGGACAAAACGGAACGGGCAAGGAACTGGTGGCCCGCAGCTTGCATCAGCAAAGTCTGCGTGCATCGAAACCCTATATAGAAGTCAACTGTGCCGCTATTCCTTCGGAGTTGATAGAGAGCGAACTGTTCGGCCACGAGAAGGGCTCTTTCACTTCCGCCATCAGGCAGCACAAAGGCAAATTTGAGCAGGCGGACGGCGGAACCCTTTTCCTGGATGAAATCGGGGATATGTCCTTGGCCGCCCAGGCGAAAGTGTTGCGCGTGTTGCAGGAAAAGAAACTCTCCCGCGTGGGAAGCGACAAAGATATCGAGGTGGATGTACGGGTGCTGGCCGCGACCAACAAAGACCTCAAGGCGGAGATTGCCAAGGGAACGTTCCGCGAAGACCTCTACCACCGTTTGAGCGTTATCGTTATTCGCGTTCCCTCGCTGGACGAACGCAAGAGCGACATTCCTTTGCTGGTGGAGCATTTCATCGCCCAGATCGGCCAGGAGACCGGTATGGCCCGCAAGGACATTACCCCGGAGGCGATGCAGATGCTGACGGACAAGTCCTGGACCGGCAATATCCGGGAACTGCGCAATGTGGTGGAACGCTTGCTGATTCTGGGGGCCCAGCCCATCAATGCCAATGATATCAGGACTTATGTTTTTTAATCAGATAGCATTATGAAATTCACTCCATCCTTTTTCGGAACGCAACAGCACCGCAAATTCCATTACACGCCGCGTTATTACGACCCGGAGAAAGAGCGTCGCAAAGAGATTTTCGGCGAAGTGGACGGGACCTATGCCAAGGAAGCCCACAAGCCGGGCGATTACATCCGCCGCAATATGCGCCGGGAGCGCGGCAAGGTGGATATGACGACCACGGCCCAGAAACTCATCGGATGGGTCGGTATGGGATTGTTTGTCATCGTCCTTATTTATATTGTCAAATTTTACGCGATTCTGTAGCGTATGCATATCAAGATTCTTCCGGGCAACCTGGCCAATATGATTGCGGCCGGCGAGGTGGTACAACGCCCCGCCTCTGTCGTCAAAGAGTTGATGGAGAATGCGGTGGATGCCGGTGCCGACCGGATTGACGTCGCCATCGTGGACGGGGGACGTACCCTGATCCGGGTGGTGGATAACGGTTGCGGGATGTCTGCGGATGACGCCGTACTCTGTTTCGAACGGCATGCGACCAGCAAGATCTCGGAGGTGGAAGACCTGGATAACATCTTGACGTTCGGTTTCCGGGGAGAGGCCCTGCCCAGCATTGCGGCCATTGCGGAAGTGACCCTCCGTACCCGCCGGGAAGAAGACGAAACAGGCTGTGAAGTCACCTTTTCCGCATCCAAGCAGACCGGTATTTCGCAGGTGGCCGCTCCCAAAGGTTCGCATTTTGCCGTGCGTAACCTCTTCTACAATGTGCCGGCCCGTCGCAAGTATCTCAAAAGCGACGCCATCGAGTTCAAGCACATCGTCGAAGAATTCCAGCGGGTGGCATTGACCCGCTGCCGGATCTCCTTCACCCTGAGCCACAACGGAAAGGATGTCTATGTCCTGCAACCGGTCAACAACCTCAAGCAGCGCATCAAGGATATTTTTTCTTCGATGGTGACGGGCGACCTGCTCGATCTGTCGACCCGGACGTCGGTGGTGACGCTCAGCGGTTATGTGGGCAAGCCGGAATCAGCCCGCAAAGGCCAGGCCTGCCAGTTTTTCTTTGTCAACGGCCGTTATTTCCGCAGTGCCTACCTGGCCAAAGCCGTGCTCAAAGCCTATGAGGGGATGATTCCTGACGGGACGATTCCTTCTTATTTCATTACCCTCGAAGTGCCTCCCTACAGCATTGACGTCAATGTCTCTCCGACCAAGACGGAGATTAAATTCGAGGAAGACAGCATCATTTTCCAGACCCTGGCGGCGGCGGTGCGGGGCGTGCTCGGGCAGCAACGTTTCTCCGATACGCTTGATTTCGAGGGGACCCAGGCGACACAGATTCCCATCTCCAGCCGTCCGTTCAACGAATTGCATCCGATGCACAGCCCGGACAAACAGCCCGATGAGCGCTACAATCCCTTTGAAACGGACGGATTTCCGAACGAACCGAATTTTTTCCCGCCTTCCGCCCCAGTGGAGCGGACGCAGGATTATGGTAAGTTGTTCGATGATTCCCCGATGGTCAGCGCTCCCGCGCTGGTGATGGGCGACAAGTATATCGTGACGAATGTGGGGGGCAGCCTGGTGGTTGTCAATGTATTCCGTGCGCGCCTGCGGATATTGTACGAACGCTATCGTTCCGTGCTTTCGGGCCAGGCCCATTGCACGCAGACCTCCCTGTTCGAGACGACGGTGTTCGTGGGGGTAGAATATGCGCTTTTGTTCGAAGCGCATTCGG
>CAMJRT010000120.1 GCA_946408295.1 uncultured Bacteroidales bacterium | reverse complement strand
ACCAGGTAAGCACGAAGGGAACTTCCGTCCCGGATGTAGCCCGGAAACCGAGATAGGCATCCTTCATATCGGTCGCCCCGTTCGGGACATAAAGGTCATATCCGTATGATTGGATAGTCCACGGCTCGTAGCAGATGCCTCCAATAGTGTAGAGTACATCATTATTGTCACGATAACCGAAAAAGAACTTGTAGTAAGAACTTCTCGCCGAAGCCGTAGACCAGTTCCCGTTCGGAAAATCTATATGGATATAGTCTCCGGGGTGTGCATCGAAGTAGTATCGGACGGTGTTGTCCCCGTCACCAACGAAGGACGCGGAAATTGTCTTCTCGCCGCCGCCTCCGCCGCCAACATTCAACTCGTTGCCTTGATAGTTGTAAATCTTATCCATAGTTTATTCCGTTACTTCTTGAATGATTAACCTTTTTACCGTTATCGAGGAAGGCCAGTTGCTTTCCGTTCCGGATGATTTGTATTTCATCGTCAATCGCCCGCCAACGCATCCTTCCGGAGTGATTAAAGACATAGTAATCGTGTTCCCGCTCTTCGTTGTAGTCTGCCACCCGGAGTCGTTCAAATGCGATGCATAATCGCAGACTTGGTACACATTCGCAACGCCAGCCTGTCGGTAGGTTTCATCATAATAACCAATTCCGATGTCGAAGGTTTGACTTGACGAGGGAGCAGAATTAAATTCCACCGTAAACTTGTATTGCTTCCCAGCCGTAAGGAGAAGGTCGAAAAGGAAATACGAACATCTTTTCGCGGCGGTGGTTGAACTTCCGTTTGTGAAGACATATTTGACGCCGTCGTAAGTATAACACTGGCTCAAATTGGATGATGTGGCCGCATTTCGGAGTGCGACCCCTCCGGGGATATAACTTCCATCCCTATAATGCACCGCATCCGTGACCGTCACATTGAATGTCGTGGTAAACTCTTGATAGGTGACGAGGATGCTTGATGTCCCCGCTGTCAAAGTCCCGGAAAGTTCGTATGCGGAGACTTCTGCACTTGAACCGTCATTGTAGTTCGCAGTAACCACAAGGTTGGCCTTCAAATCGTCCAGCGGTTGTCCGGCATAGATTGTCCCCGGTTGCGTATAGACCGCAGAAATTGAAGTGACTTCTACCGTGTTCAGCAGGGCGTTTATGCCAGCGATAAGCGATTCCGCATCGTTGTCCTTGTAAACCACCTTCCTCAAAAGCGGGACGAGGTAGCCGCCTAACATAGGCAGTTTGGCCTCTAACTGATCCACTTCCGCTTGGGTCGCGTAGGTGGAGAGGTCAATCTGCGTTGAGCCGAGGGAGACCCAGGAGTAAGTGCCGCTTGACTCTTGCGTGAAGTAGCGGTCGTAGTTGTTGTTCGCGTCCGGGCCGATGAGGTAGATATGCCCCATCGTGGATGCCGACGCGGTAGGGAGGGTCGTGGCGGTAACGTAGTCGCCGACATTGATTGCCGCGACCGCCGCCTCCAAAGAGTCGATGTCCGCCTCAATGCCGGTAAGGTCGGTTACGATCTGACCGAGTTCAGCAGCCGAGGCCGCCGCGATGTTCGTCCGGGCTTGCGCCTTCTGCGCGTCCGTCAAGGTTTGGGCAACATACTTGACCGCATCGGTGTCACCGGCTTGGATTTGCATGTCACCACTACCAAGAACGGACTGCCCGTTAATGGTCTTGATGTTCGAGCCGGAGACCAACTTGTCCTGCTTGGAAGTCTCCAACTGCGAGACCTTCGCAAGCCTTTGGTCGATTTCCGCACCCGTGAATTGAGAAATGTAATCTGCCATAGTGCCTATTTTGTCTTTAATAGTTTTCGGGGTACTGCACGATAAACCGCTTGTTGTCCGAGGTCAGGAAGCCGGAGTTCGCGGTGCAGAACACCCGCCCGGCGGTTGGCGGAAAGAAGTCATCCGCGAACATGTGGGCGTGCCGCCTTGCGTAGTCATCGTTTATCCTCCGGGTGATGATGACCGTCCCGACGGAGATGTTCTCGAAATTTCCCTTGCTCCTGATTTCCATAGTCCCGTGCTATTTAATAATCCATAGGGCAATCGTTCCGACCACCCAATAGAATAGGTTGTGATACCATTTCGGCTCGTAGTCGAGGTCAACATCGGTCGTCTTTGCCCGGTTTATCCCGATTGAATAGGCGATGTTGTGCGCCGCCCATTCCCGCTTGATGTTCGCCTCGCTACGTTTCCAAAGACGGCAGGTCGGGTGAAGATTGCGTATGCCTCCCAACTCCCGCGAGAACCTTGCCTTCGGGATTTGGTAAGAGTCAAACAACTTTACCCGGTCTCCGTAAATCTTGTATCTCATTAGTCGAGTGCCTCCGGGCCGTTGTATTTCCCGTCATAGAACATGTGCCAAAACCACGGCGCGAGGATATAGGCAAATGTCTCAAAGATGGCGCAGATGGGGAAGTACATAACCACCCATTTGGCAATCTCCGCAAACAAGGATTCCTCGATGACCTTGCCAAAGCAAAGGCCGCAAATGAGCATCACGACGGCCACGATTACCGCCGTCCAAATCATAAATCTTTTACAAAAGGTTCTCTTGTCCATACTTTCTATCCTCCTATTCTTTGATTACTCCGTTGTCCTTCAAGTAGTCAATCGCGCCGGGAATGTCCGCCGCCTTGATGTTGATGTCCCAACAGTCGGGGTTGTATAGGGGAGACTCCCGGATAGGATCAATCTCCACCTCCACCTCGCTTGCGAAGATTTCTCCTATCGCCTTGTTCGCGTCCCTTTCGGCATCCAAGTAGTCGAGGTGGCCGATGACCGGCTCGCCAACCTTGCGGAATTTCTCGATGGCTGGGATTTCATCCGCCCAATCCTCTTGGAACTTGCGGACGATTTCGTTGCGGTCTGCCTCCGCCTCCTTCGCGACTTTGCGTAATGCAAGGAAGTTCTTGAGCAGGGCGGCTTTGGCCTCCTTGTCCTCGATGCGGTTTATCTTGATACCGCCGAGGATTTCCGCGAGATTGTCTATGATATGCCGTGCGAGTTTCATTGTGCGTCTTATTTGAGGAGTTGGTCGTAGCCAATCTTACCAGCGAGGCCGAGGTTGATTACCATTGTAATCACCGCCATAACCTTGACGAATGCATTTGCGTCGCCGTTCAACACGGATGCGCCGGAGATGACAGCCGCCCCAACCCAAATGAGAATGCAGAACGCCTTGATGAAAAGGATTGTTTTTTCTTTGTTAGTCATATTCTATTTCTTTAAGTGAGGTCTGGTTCGGGGTCATTGTTGGTAGGGGTGAGGTTGATGTTGAAGAATAAGTTCTTCGTCTGGCCGTTCACTGTCGCCCGGAAAACGAAACGCGCCATGACAAACCTTCCAACCTCGTATGGTACATTGTTGAACACATGCGAGTACGATTGCTCGTCAAGCATATAGATTGTTCCATATTGTTCGAGAGGGAAGTTGTATGTCTCGTCGTAGTAATCCTCGTCCGCGTCAAGGCCGGAGGTTACACCCATTGAGAGCATCGTAACGGTAGCATCATGGGCGTAGCCGTTCCTTACATTTGCGGAAACACGGATTTGGCTGGGTACTCCTTCCGCGACCGGAACCCACTTCGCCCGTTGCACCTCGATGGTGATGTCATTGGTAATCGTTCCGTTGTTGAAATTGAGTTGCGTCACCTCGTCGCTCGCCATGACGACAACGAAATTAGCAATATCGGTGGGGTTCTGACCCTCGGTCAGTTGGTGTGACGATAGGAAAGTCCTCGCATACCAAGTACCCATTTTGTTCCAAGCCGTACCCTCTACGCCGATGGACTTGAACGACGAGAACGAAACCTTCTTGTTGGTGCTTTGAGCGGAAGATGCGCCGATAACCGCCGTCGCGGTTTTCCAAACGCAATCCTCATAGTTAGGGCGATACAAGAGTATCCCAACATAGAAGTTTGACAAGAGCGGCGTGGTGCTAATCAATCCGCCCGGAAGTCTCATTGTCGAGAGCGTCATGTTCCCCGTAACCATATCAGTAGGGACATCAACAAGCAAGGTAACTTGTCCAGCGGAGGACACATACCGGCTCCCGGACGGAGGAATCGGCATAGGCGAAACGCACCGATGATTGTACCCAACAAAGTCAAATATGCGGAACGGTTCGGTGTATGTTGCGTCAACGCCTCTCGGACGGCGGTAGTTCCAACCGTATAACCCACGCATCATATCGTGGAAGAACCCGGAATTTGCCGCCCATTTCGTGACCGTCACACCACTTTCAGTATGGCTTGTCGGGGTGATTGTGCCGAGGGTCTGCGAGTATGGCATCTCCAACGAGCCGATGCAGAACTCGCCTACGGGTTGGTCGCCGTTGAATCTATCGTCCGGTGGCGTTACATTACGGAGGTCAAGGGCGTAGGAGGATTGGCGGATAGGCTTGTGCCACGCCCACTTGTTTACGCGACCGGCATCAACGAGGGCGGCTGGGGGTTGCTCCCTATCCCAAGTCTTGTCGGCGCAGAGGAGGCCCAGATCGTTATCGGAGGTGCCGAGGACGGTCTGGATGTCGGCTATCTCCACGCCCTTGTGAGGTGTGGTCGAGGTGCCGATGTATATGCGTCCGTTCGAGTTTGCCATAGCCTATGAGGTTTGTCCGACACCACCGGCGGCCACGAAGCCGTCCGCATAGATGCCGTATGTGTTCGTGTCGGATGAGCTGGCCTTCGTGATGTGAAGGGCCTTGTTCGTCGCGTCGTACTCTATACGCAGTGGGCCGATGTCGATGTAACTTGTTTGTGAAAGTGAAAGACCG
>CAMJRT010000119.1 GCA_946408295.1 uncultured Bacteroidales bacterium | reverse complement strand
ATTCTTTTTTAGAATGTGCAAAAGAATAGGGTCGGATTCAGGCCTCAGTAATGAAGATTCTCAGTAAGCGATGCCATCGGCGGCGAGTTTGCCCTGGATGCGGGCGATGCGCGAGCCGGTATCGGGATGGTCGGAGAAGAGTTTGGTCACCCAACTGGATGCGGCCGAGCCGCCTTCCAGTTGCTGAAGTTTCTGGAATCCCTGCATCAGGCAGGCGGGATTCTTGCCGGATTTCTTCAGGAAATCGTAGGCGTAGTCGTCGGCTTCGGTTTCCTGTTTCTGGGAATACTGGGCGTTGAGGATGGTTTGTCCGATGGCGCCCAACTGGGACTGGGACAGGGCCGCCACCTTGTCGCTGAGGGCGGAGGCTCCGGAAATGACCGCCGAGGTGAGCAATGTGACCTGCATCTGTTTCTTGGTGTGCTTGAGGGCGACATGGCCGATTTCGTGGCCGATGACCCCGAGGACTTCGTTGTCATTCATCAGGTCCATCAGTCCGGAATAGACACGCACACTGCCGTCCGCGCAGGCGAAAGCGTTCACATCATGGGTGATATAGACTTCGAAATTGAGAGGGACCCCGTCGATGTCGTTCAGGCCGGCGGTGATGGCTTTCAGGCGTCGGGCATAGTCATTGTCGGCGGCGGCCATCTGGCTGCTCGAATCGGTCTGGTTGATGTATTGATGCACATAGGTGCGGATCTGGTCGTCGGTAATCATCGCGGCTTGGAGAGCCTGCTGACCGCCTTGGACCAGATATGCCTTGTTGACGGAGCCGCAGGAAACGGCGAGCAGCAGCGCTGCTGCCCAGAGAAGGAAACGGGATTTCATCTTTTCATCACTTTTTCTTGGGTGCAAAGGTCGTATTTTTAGCCGGAAAATCAAAATAACTTCCGGAATGAAAGTTAAATCGCAGCAAATCTTTGTGCTGCCATGTTTTGACCTATGTAATATTGCATAGGTCAAATTCTGTTAACATATAGATTATGAGTTGGTTCGTTGTCATCATCGCCTCATTTTTCTTCGCGGCTGAGCGGCATTCGCAGGAAGGCGGCGATTTGTTCGGGGAAGGCGTCAGTATATTTATTCAACTGGAGAAAAACCTGGAATTTTTCTGCGATGGGCAGTCCCAGAACATCATGTACATCCATGAACTTCATTCTGGTCAGTAGCAAAGAAGACATACTTGCATAGTATGTGTCCGATTTTCCGATGAATACTTCGTTGAGATCGTGTTCGCTTCCGGTGTTCGAGTGCATCGCCGCCAGCATATTCTCATAAGAATCAAAGAAACGGATGGCAGAAGGATAATCAATAATATTGTAAGTGCTGATGATAAAGTCCGTCAACTGCTCTTTTGCTTCCCTGTTCAACTTTTTGAACCAGAACTGAAGTTGCTCGTATGTCAAGTATTTTCCTTTTTGGAAAGAAGTTGTAACGACTTTGCGGATATTGCGGAATATCGGGGACGAGTCCTTGGCGGAGAAAGATTTTGTCTCCGAATTTGGGTGCACTGCCGAATGGACTTTCAAACAAATTCCCCTGCGTGTGGCAAGTCCGGTTGTGTACACGGGAAAACAGTTTGCTGTATTCACGGACAAAGGCGGACAGTTCCCCTTTCCGCTCTTCTGAAATGCAAATGTGGATGTGGTCTGCCATCAGACAGAGCGACAGGATTTTAACTTTATATTTGCGGGCCGTCGTGCAGAAAATCGTGAAAAAGACAAGATAATCGCTGATGTTGTAGAAAATAACAACACCTCCCGTTGTCCTCTGGTAGCAATGACTGATGACATTCCTGACGATAAGTCTCTTCCTTTGTTTCATGGTGACTAATATCGCAATAAGTTTTGACATTCCGAAATTTATACAAACTTTACCCGCAGGAATGATGGAATGAGGTGATAGGTTTTGGGTGATTAGTAAATAATTGATAGTCAACAAATAACGGTAAAATGACCTATGTGATTTTGCACAGGTCATTTTATAATAACTATCTATTATTCAGGAATTTATTGTTCATTGCCAAATTTGTTGTTTTGCTGTGAAAAACGAGAACTGGCGGAGGAAAGGAGGGCGGACAGGGCAGTTTGGAAGGCGGCTTGTTCGTCGGGAGCCATGAAGCGGGTTTCGATGGGCTGATAGAAGAGGCGGCTGCGGACACTGGCGCTCATTGCGTCACGCAGGGGAAGCAGGCGCTGGACATCTTTCTCTGTAGTGATGATGACCGCTTCGGGGTATCGGGCGGCGGTCAGTTCGATTTTGCGGAGGTCACCCGGTCTGAAATCGTGGTGGTCGGGGAAATGAAGGTGTCCTGCCAGACGGTAGCGTTCGCTGAGATGGTCGCGCAAGGGACGGTCGTTGGCGATGCCGGTCAGCAGAATCAGTTTTGGGGAATAGAGATAGTGTCGGTCGGCTTCTTCAAAGACCCCTTCCGCCTGGCCGTACTGTGAAGTCGTGAAAAATACCGGCGTCGATTTTTTCTGCCCTTTTGTCTCCGCGTCAACATCCTCCGTGCTGACAGACTCCGCGCCGCCGGCCACGGCTCCAACTCTCTCACCGTCCGCGCCGCCGGCCACGGCATCGTAGGCTCCTTCCAGGCCCAATCCGGTCAGCCACTCCCGGCGTTCGGCTTCGGTCAGGTCGTCGGGGCATTTGCTGCAGATGAGAATGTCGGCGGCGGCAATGCGTTCGGGAATGTCACGCAGGCGGCCCCGGGGCAGCAGGTGGTCCTTGTGCGGCGGCCTGTCGTATTCCATCAGGACAATGTTGCAGTCGACCTGTAAGGCCCGGTGCTGGAAGGCGTCGTCCAGCAGGATGATTTCGCAGCCGTCCTCCGCCATTTTCCGGCAGCCTTCGATGCGCGAAGAACAGACGGCCACGGGCACCTGCGGAAATTTCCGCTTGATTTGCAGCGGCTCGTCCCCGAATTGTTCCGGCCTTCCGTCCGTCTCGACATACAAAAATCCTTTGCTCTTGCGTCCGTATCCTTTGGATAATACGCCCACGCGCGCGGGAAGATCGGCATACAAGGGAATCATATCGCCTGTTCCCAGCAGCCGGAGCAACAGTTCCGTGAAAGGTGTTTTTCCGGTACCGCCCGCGGCTATGTTGCCGATGCAGACGGTCGGCACGGGGGCTTTTCGCACCTTTTTCCACCCCTTGTCATAACATAAGTGTCGCAGGCGTAGCGCCCAATAATAAGGGGCCAGAAAAATTTTGTCGCTGTTCATATCCAATTTTTCCACAAAGATAATAAGAAAAAACACCCGCTCATCATCCTGCTTCTTCAAAGGGTTGATGATATATAAGAAATATTTATAAATAAGTATGAAAAATTTCTTTTAAAAAAATTTGTATATATGGTTATATTTTTATATATTTGTGCCGAAATGGTTTATTGTCTTTCAATCAACTATTTATATATAGTCCAAAAATGGGGTATTCCATATTTGGATGTTGGGTTTATGTGGGTGAGGAGCGATTTTTCTACTTTATTATTAGCAATACTAACTAAAGTGTGTACCTTTTGTTTCCGAATTGATCCGTTCGGAAGGAAATTCCGCACCCGTATCCGGAAGATAAGTCCGGTCCAAAATGATTGATTAACCCCCAAAAATAGATGAGTATGAAAATTTTTACAAAACGGCTTCTTTCTGTTTTTCCGCTCTTTCTCCTGCTGCTTACGGCAGGATGCGGACGGAAACCGTTGAATCTGCAATTGGGTGATGTGCCCGGTTATGCGGTACACCCCTTTTCGTCCATCAGGGCCCTTGATACAGACGGGGCTCAGGAGCGTTGGGTAGAAGGTGTCGTAGATGACGATGCCCGTACCGTGGAGTTTTACATGAGTATGTTGGAAGACTACAACGATGTAAGCATTGAAGTGGAACTGGACAAGTACTGGTCTTCGATGGTCTGGCCCGAAGCGCTGGCATTCAACGCAGACCTGACTTCCGGTTATCGTATCACGGTCAATGATGGGGTGGACAACATCCATTATCAATTATCGTGCAAAGAAAATCCGTTGATTTCCGCCATCAGGCTCACATTGCCCTCCGGAGAAATCCTGAACTGTTCCTTTGAGGGGAGGAAAGCCATCGGCCGCTCCGCCCTTTCTTATGCGTGGTCTGCGTTGCAGGGTGTCCGCATCGAAGTCGAACTGGTCGAGGAGGCCTCTTTGGTGACCCCGTCGGCTTCGCTCGAGAATGTGGATTTCTCAACGGGTGAGACCTTTTCTCTGGTTTGCAGGGATGAGTCCGCTTCCTCGCAGCGCACTTATACCATTTCGCTCTTTCCGGCCGATGTTGCGACCCTGTCTCCCGACTGGACGGATGTAACGCACTCATCCCCGTGGAAAACGGCGGCCCTGTCGGACTGCGCCCGTGTCTATCATACGACGGAACTGTTTGGTTATGAGGGTAATGTCGGATATCTCTATACCCTTCCTGCCGGGAACGTACAGATGAAGGTCCTGGAAAAATGGGCGCATCTCGGCGGCCAGAGCAACATCTCCAGGGTGGTGCGTTCCGAGCGTGAGTGGACATTGTTCCTTCCGTCCCAAGGCCCCAAGGTCTGGAAACTTTCCCCGAGCGGCGAAGAGGTTTATTATTCTCCGCTGGCCTACGGACCGGACGGGTCGCAAACAACGCGGCCATTGCGTGAAGAGGGTTTCGGTGGAAAACGCGAAAGCGGTATGTATGCGCCGGCCATCGGGATCCGGGACGGCCGGGTCAGCATCCGTCCAGCTGCAACCAAGGCCGATGATAAACTCTATGCCTATAGCGATGCCAAGGGCGAAGGCGAGGCTT
>CAMJRT010000118.1 GCA_946408295.1 uncultured Bacteroidales bacterium | reverse complement strand
CATCGGGCACAGGGCCTCCGGGTCGGGTTTCTCCGTATCGGGGAAGGCCAGGCCCACCAGCCCGGTCAAAAAGACAAGAATCGCCGCCAAAGACAGCCACTGCAGCAAATACTTCGGCCAGTTGCGTAAAAACAGGGAACTTTTCATTTTCATTCCATCGTCTGTTAAAAACCTTCAAATTTACAATTTTTTGGGGAAGACAGAACGCTTTTATAGAAGATTTTGCAACAAAAAAGCCCGCGCTGGCTGAACGCCTTGTGCAGGCTTGATTCTCAACTCCGGCCGAGCCGGAATTAACAACGACTACTCGGCATTGCGCACGCAACGCAGAGGAGCAGCGATGCGATAACTGACTTTCGTTCCGTTGCAGGTGTAGTCGGCTTCCGACGCTTTGTTGGTCATCGGCATAAAGCCATAGAACTGCAAGTTCTTGATGCCGGAAGTCTCGTCGCCGGACGTATTGTAGGTCACGCCGGCATAAGAAGATCCGCAGAACATACTGGAGGTCAAGCGATCCTTATATGTACTCATAAAACCCATAAAAGTACCTGCCGTCTTCGTATTGTCCTGGATGGAAACGCTACCAACCGCATCCATATTGAATCCGTCTTCGTTAAGCAGGGCGATGGAACCGTTGGAACCATTGTAATAAGGGGCTGTCGTAACCGTTGCAATCGGGCTTACGGCCTTTCCGACCAAAGCAACAATTTCAGCAATGGTAGGGACATGCCAGCCGGGAGGGCAGATACCCTGCGTGCCTTCCAAGGCCTGCGCAGCCTCGACCGTCGTCAAATCGCCGACATTCAGCCCCAGCGCCACTTCTGCCTGATAGAGATAACCTTGCCCGGCAATCACGTCAGCGGAAGTGGAGAATGTCGCAGCTGTTTGCGTGTCATTGACCACAAGGGGGTAGAAAACGCCCGCCGTCACTTTGGTCAAATCAGAAGAAGGGGTGAAACCATCGGGAAGGAAGGCCAGGTTTTGCGCCATCCAGTATTTGTTGTCCTTCATCATCACTACATTGTAACGCACTTCGTCATACAGGAAATACCCCTCATCAAGATGCTCCTCGAAAGGAATGGTCTTTTCGCCGATATGACCGCCGTTTTCCCAATTCGCCACCGCGCCGGAAAGGGCTACCTTGATATTGGTAGGATTGACAATCATATCAATCGTATATTGTTTGCCGGAAAGCAAGGTCACCTCTTCCATCTTTTGTTTCATCGGAACGCCAGCCGCGTTGATTTCCACCTCGAAAGCAACCGTCTGGGGGACGACGATGGCCTGGTATTGCGTTGCAGAAGCCTTGAACATCTGAATGTCGGCAGGGCCGCCCATGTCCGGATTGACAAACACCTCGAAATCCCTGATGTCAGCCGAAGGGATGGAACCCTTCAGCGTCAGCCCGCCAATGGTGTAACCGGCATTGTTGGTAACGTTGATGACAACGCGGCTGAGTTTGTGCTTGAATTCCATACTGATAGCATGGGCGGAAGGAAGGACGCCGTTCTTGGTGCCGAAAATCAGGTCGGAGGAAGAGGTGCCGCTTTGCTGATCGGTGGCCACGTTAAATCTTGCGGGGACCGACACGCCCGATTCCAGATTGACATAAGGATAATAGGCAAAGAGTTCCGCTTCGTCGGCTCCCTCATCGTACCACAGCAAATCACCGGCAAACGCACCCAGGCCGCTATCGAAAACAAGTTTTGCGTTGCTTGCCCATGCGCCCCGTTGGCGGGTGACGGTCAAGCCGATGGCATCGCCATTTTCAAAATCCGTCTCGGTCACTTTCGTGAGGACCGGATCGATCTGCACCTGATAGTTGGTCGTGGGTTCTTCCGAGGGATTGAGAGCCTCCCTGCTGCAGGCAAGCGTCAACGCAGACGCTGCCAGGAAAAGGAAAAGATACTTTTTCATATTATATAAAATTTAAATTTGATAAATTCTAAACTATCCAACTGCAAAATTAATAATATCCCACAAAAAAAACAAATCATCTATTGGAATTCAGTGTATAGCCTATTCCAACCTGTGCCGCAACCCGCCAGGAAGCGGGCAGATACTGCACGCCGAACGCCTGTGTATATGCTACATCGCCACGCAGATACAAGCCCTTGACGGCCGGGACATGCCAGTTCAGGCCGGCGTTGAGATGGACGCGAGGAACCTTCTCGTACTCCTTGACGGCATTCCAATGCTCCTGCTGGCGGTAGGGCGGAACGGAAGTGACTGCGGGATTGACGGATATCAAGCCCTGCTCTTGGTCGAAGCCGACGGCGCCGGCCAGCCCCATACGCACATCAAAAGCGCCCGTATGGACTTTTCCGCACGCCGAGAGAAGGCTCTTCCACAAATCGTAGCGATCCATATAAGGATAGTTCAAGAAGGAATGGCCATATTGGTAGTTCTCTTCAAAAGACAGGCCCATCTCCCAACGAGCGCCGTTTGTACCGGAAGCCCAGCGACGGGTCCATTCCAGACGGGCATCGGCCCGGGTCCTGCGCGAAACGGCATTCCAGCCATAAATCTCCGGTATGACCACACCGCCCGAGGACTTCTTTTCCATCACAGACTCTTCCAGACGGTCCGTATCAAAAGCGCCTTGCAGGGAGAAACGGTCTGATTTCGTTTCGTACTGAAGCAGCGCCTCCGCCTCCCATCCGGGGAAACGGAACCAATCGTACCCTTTCTCCCCCGCACCGCCGTTTGTCCGCAAAGCGCCCAGACGGGCCATCCAGCCCTCTTTTCTCAGTTCCAGCGTCAGGCCCAGGGCATCATCCTTCAGGGGAAGAACATTGACACCGCTCTCGTTCAAGTGGATGCCGTCACCGTCCCACAATTGGTAAGCGCCATAGGAAAGTCCCTTGTCCAGAAACGCATAATAACTGACAGCCGTCTCCGCCCCGAGTCGCTCCGCCTTGATTTGTTCATAAAGGCGGCGATAACGCACGCCCAGTTGCAGGAACAACCCCTCGGGAGAGAGCCAGGCCACCGTCGGTTCCACATCCAGCAACAATCCGAAATTGGTGTGGCGGATATCCTTGCGCTTGGAGTAGTCCTCCGACCGGAATGAAATCTTGGCGCCCAGCAGCCACCGAGGCGCGACTTCCACGCCGATGCCTCCGTAGAATGCATAACTGCGCAGCGTCTTGTCGCCGGGGGTGAGCTCCAACACATCCAGCGGAAAGAGTCCGGGATGGATCATCATTGAGCCGGACATCGCCTTTCCGTAGGACAAATCAAAGGAGAAAGAGCCTTCAAACACCGCTTTACCGACCGATTTCCTCCCCTGGGCAAAAACTGCGGCGGCATACTGCGAAGAAGAAAGATAGTCGGGACGGAAACCGCCTTGCCAAGTCTTCCCGGACAGTTCGGCGCACAGCTGATCGACCTTACCATCCACGCGCAGCGAGGCCTGGGCACAGGCCGGCCGTTCCGCTGCCAACAGCAGCAGACAGGCCAGGAAGACCGCTCCGCCAAGCAGCGTCCTATGGCCGCAGGGACGCCTTGTCGCTTTGGTAAAAGTCATTGCTTGAATTATTGCTGTCCATTAAAACGGTATATCCGGCATCAAGGGTCGCGTCCTCATCAATTTTTCGGGTCAGGGCATAACCTTTGAACGTTTCCATCTGCGACACGAAACCTGCATCCTGATCGGGAGGCAGGCGTTTTTTGTTGCCGGTCGAAGAGCCGTCAAACACCTCGACGGCATCGATGACCCATTCCCAAGGGATGGTGACAACAACGTCGGAACTGGCCCCAGGCGTGACCCGGATGACATCTTTTTGCTGGATCCAGTCATCCATAGAAACACCTTTTGATTTGAATAGTAAGAAAGTCGGCGAGTTGATGGAGACGGTATTGGCGTTGGATTGCCCCGTCTTGACGAGCACCTCCAAGATATGGTCCTGGCGGATGAGGTCGCCCGGCGCAGGATGATAGATCGGATTCGGGAAGTATGCGGCATTGTAACAGACAAAACAGTCGGAGCGGTTAAGGTTGACCGAGAGCGGATATTCCTGGGTATGGTCAATGGCGCCGCGCAGGGCGATGAGCGCATCCTCTCCGGGTGCCAGCGGGAAAGAGTGGCCGTTTCCCGGGAAACGCCAGACCACGGTTACGACAGGGGCGAAAGGCGGGAAATTGCCTTCCGAATCCATCCAGTGGTTGACGCCCGTCGCGTTGTAAGGAGTCAGGGTCCCGAAACAGAGGCTGTCCAAGTAAATGACATCCGCCGTATTGTTGTGCAGAAGGACATATTGATCGCTCTGATAGGTGCCCTCTTTGGGCGCTTTGCTGCAACCGCCCACATACAACTCGCGTATGAGCAGGGGACCGCTGACAGAAGCGACCAGTTTGAGGCTGGCATTTCGATTGCCCGATACCAGGAAATGGCTGTCGCTCCCGTTGAATACCCAATCTCCCGAGCGGTCGCTGATGCTCAAACGATATAGTCCGGAGGGCAATTGGGCGCTGATACATCCTTGCGCATCAGTCTTGACGGTATAGACCTGATCGGAATAGATAGAAGAGAACCGGACATTCACCCCCTCCCGCGCATAGGTTTCATATCCTTCCGGATAGACCGCCTGCACCTTCACTTCGAACAAGGAGGAAGGCCAGGGAAATGCCGCCGGGTCTGTCGAGCAGGAAAGAGCCGTCCCCGCCAAAGCCACGGCCAGCAAGGACAAGATCCAATGATGTATGAGGGTTCTTTTCATCATATCTTGATGCGGCAGGTCAGGCCATAGTAAAAGGCCGGAGTGAAAATGGCGCTCACGCCGGTCGCATAACTGGCGCGATAGGGACGCGAGAAAG
>CAMJRT010000117.1 GCA_946408295.1 uncultured Bacteroidales bacterium | reverse complement strand
ACTATATCTGCGTCTTGCTCAATGGAGCCGGAGTCCCGGAGGTCGTGAAGATCCCGGGGGCGCCCGTCCCGTAACGAATCGCGGTTGAGTTGGACGAGAAGGACGATTGGTATTCCAAGCCGTTTCGCCACATCCTTGAGTTCGGTCGTCGCGAAACCGATTTGTTGTGCAAGGGTAAGCCGCGAGTTCGCGTCGAACCGCATAAGGCCGAGGTAGTCAATCATGGCGATGTTGCACCGGCCTTGGTTGACCGCGACGGTTATCCGTGAAAGGATTGACTGCAGGGTGCGGGCCTCGTCATTGATATAAAGCGGCAGCTTGCAGATTTGCGTCTCCGCCATCGTGTAGTTATCCCAATTCACTTTCGCCCCGATAAGGTCCTCCTGCGACACAAGGCCGGTGGAGAAAAGTAGCCGTCGTCCAAGCTCTTGCTTGGTCATTTCGAGAGTGAAAACGAGCGTCTGCCGTCCGCTTTGCGCCGCCGCCTTCGCGAACTGCAGCATCACGGCGGTCTTACCTACGGACGGGCGGGCAGCAAGGATAATCAGTTGTCCGCGACCCCACCCCCCGAACAAGTTCCGGTCAAGTGACGGGAACCCGGTCGTTATCCGTGCCGACCGCCCTTGCCTTGCCTCCATTTCCTCTACTTGGGTTTCGTTCGCTACGGACGCGAGGACATCCATGAGGGGGCTCTCCCCTATCCCGTTCGCGTCTCCCTTGATCTTCTGCGAAAGCGCATCTGCGGCGGCGAATATGTCGTCCTCGGAGGTGCCGACCGATGCAGATTGTTGGGCTATCGTGATAGCCGCGTAGTATGCGCGTTTCTTGGTGTTCGCCACCTTGAGCAGCCGGGCGTGGTCGAGGAAACCGGTCCGGGATGATGCGAACACCCCCTGCGTCTGAATTTCCTCGATGTATGCGCGACCTGCGCGTTGCCACACGGAGGCCATGTCTATCGTCTCCCTCGCGTTATACATATCGACGATTGTGCTCCAAATCATCTTTCTGCTATCGGACGAGAAATAGTCCGGGAAGATGATTGACGCGGCCTCGCCGATGATGTCCGGGTTCTCCACGGCATCTGCGATTATCTGCCGTTCGAGGAGTTCCGTTCCCGGTAGCGGTATGTCGGTTAGGGATATTTCCCGTTCGTTTCTCATATCAATACTTGTTGTTTACCGCCTCTATCCGGCGGTCAATCCACGCCTTGTAGAACCGGTCCCAATACAGCCTCGTCCTTTCTTGGTAGTCTTGTTGCGACTCTCCGGATTCCATAGGGTATTGAGGTATGAAGAAGGCGTTGTATTGGCGGTTTATCTCGTCCTGCGTGGGGTTCTTTGCCTCTTGTAGAGCCTCATATTTGGTTTTCCCACGCGGGGTGTTGTCCGACTTGGAATCATAGTCGGGGATGTTGTTCAAGAAAGTAGCAAAGTTCTTCACATAGGAGTTTTGCTCGGTGCATTCCTTGATGTACCGGTTGATGATCCCGGCGAGCTTTTCCTCGGTGTTGGTCCGTAGCAGTATCTCCAACTTGTGCTTGTCCTTGCTTGACTTGCCGGTGTTTCTCCCGGACACTGGACACTTGGACGGGTAGAGGGCGTAAAGCCTTGCTACCGCCCCGGCCTTGTCCTCGTCCGGTGGCTTGGGCGGTCTTGGTTCCGCACCGTCCCCATTGTAGGAGTCGTAATCGGTTATCGTAATGATCGTGATGCGCCCGTTGGTCTTGGTGCACCGCCCTTTCTCGCATATCTCGTCAAGGAACCTGTCAACCCGACCCGTGCTCCATCCCCACCTTGCGGCCAGAAACCGCCGTGACGCGATTATCTGCCCCCGCCCGAGTTGCACCCTATTCCCGGGGAGATAGACGATTGTAGGCTTGAATACGGCCATTTGCACAAGGTCTATGAAGGCCTCCCGCCGGGAGAACTTCTCGCCCCCGAACTCCGGGCCTTCAAAGAGCTCGCGTGGTATCTTGATATAGCCTCCCGTTTGTTGCATCTAAAACAATGTTTGTTGGGTTATCGTATGGTCGTTTATGACCTCCACCCCGTGACATTCCTTCTGGTATCGTTCCTCTTGAACGCCGTACCATCTCTCGTCCATTTCGCAACCGACGAAACTCCTGCCTTCTATGTAGGCGGCCACCCTTGTTGTCCCGCTTCCGAGGAACGGATCGGCCACCAACTCTCCAGGCTCGCTTGAGTTCCGTATGAGGGTGCGGACTATGGAAAGCGGCTTTATGGTCGGGTGTTTCCATTTCTTCTTGTCGGCTTGGTTGATGTCCGCAAGCCAAAATGTCTTTGCGTCGTCGTAGGTCTTTGGATTGCACCCGCCCTTGTTTCGGAAATAGAGGATATATTCGGTGTCGGTCAAGTATTTCCCGTTAAATGTCGGCATGGCGTTGGTCTTGTGCCACATGAGAATATCGAATTTGCACTTTCTCTGCTCCACATAGGCCCGGAAATAGTCGGGGATTTGTAGCTTGTTGCAGAAGAAGTAGGCGTTGATTTTCCCGCCTTGCACCCGTTCCGCGAGTTCCGCGAACCTTTCTATGGAATACCCCCGGCTCAAGTTGTCCACATCCATTTCATTAATCCAATCCCTCTTGGATTCGTCCATGAACCCGCCGCCGGACCACGGCGGCAGGGTGTATGGCGGGTCGGTTACAATGAGCTTGATTGGTGCGCCGTCATACGCCTCCATCCACTCAATGCAATCGCCCCGATAGACTGCGCTTGTTGTCTCCATTAGAACAAAGTGATTTTCGGATAGTCGCGCCCACGCGGTACGAACAACCTTTCAACCGCCTCCGTGGGTGCACTTTGATTGATGTAGGATTTCGTTTTCAGTTCCCAGATGCACTCGAACCGGTCCTCCGGCATTTCGTATTCAGAGATATAGACCGGGGCGCGTTGGGCCTCAATCCAATCGTAGAGCCCATCTGAGTCGAAGTCCGAGATTCTCTTTGCGCCGTAACCGTTTGTGTTCAAGTATGGCGGGTCCAAGTAGATAACTGCGTCCTCCTCGATTTCCACCTCCCAATAGTTTCCTTGAATGACCTCAAGCCGGTCCAAGTTGTTAGTCCCGGCAAGGGATTGGATTCGTTCGAGCCGTTCGAGGTTCTGCAACCTCTCCAACCTTTCCAAGTTCTCCAAGTGAACGCCGGACACGCCCCACCACCCATGCTTTCCGCCGAGTATCTGGTACGCCTTAATCCGCCGTCCGTGCATGGTCTTGCAAGAGTCAATCGGGGAGAGGTCCGGCCCGCCGAGGTCAATCATCGGCTGGTAGTCGTGGAAACAAATGGCATAGTGGAGTGCCCGCTTGTATAGTTCGTTCTTTTCGCCTTCCGCGTAGATGTAGGTCCGGCAATCGTTCCCGAATGAGAACAAGAGGCGGATAAACGGATCGTCCGTAGCGAAGAACTCCTCGCGGCTTACCCATTTGTACTCGTCCTTGAACTTACCGAGTGCCGCGTCGCGGAACAATAGCGGATATGGTTTGAGGTCGTTAGCTATCACCCTTTCCCATTTGCCGGAAAGGAGTGCGGCGTGTGTGATGGCACAACCCCCGGCAAAGAGGTCGTAAAAGACTTTCGCCGGGGGCAGGTGCTCGATGATCGCGTCAGCGATTTTTGTCTTGGAGCCCTTGTAGGGTAGGCCGTATTTTATCATTAGGTCAGGTATGCTTTCTTGATAATCACAAGGCGGTTATCCTCAATGGAATAGCCTCGCTTTTTGAGTTCGTCCCATAGCTCTTGCGCGGAAAAACCGTCAAGGGCGGTTACATACTCTTTCGGTGTGGCCGGGACATCGATATGGGCTGGTGTTTGTGCGGCCTGATTCCTTTTGCGGTTACGCCTATCGTTTTCCGCTTTTTTCTTTTCTTGCAGCTCACCCATCACAACCTTGTAAAGATTGTTGGTGGGTGCCATGTTAGAGCCCCACTTGTAGATAAAACCCCGGCCCTTGTTCCCATTGGCACCGGCATTTTCTCTGCACAAGGCACCGCGTCGCACCAAGACGGAAACAACCCTCTTGACGATCATGTCGCATGTAGCGAACCCGGCAGAGTACCCATCGGGTTCCTCGTTGACTAAACAGTATATAAAATCAACCGCTTCTTTTACGCGACCGAGATAAGACTTATTATTATCCATAACTCAAAAATTGGCTAATACCTTGTCGAAGATTTCCTCCGTAACCTTGTCCCCAAGCACCGCGAAAATCACATCTTTCATGCGGTCGTAAAGGTTTGAGAACTCCGCCTCGTCCATCTTGTCAAAGGACCACGACCGGGGCAATTCCACGAAAGTCTGCAACCGTTGGTTGTAGTAGGTATCGTAATGCCCGGCGGCTACGGTTAGATAGTTCCTGAACCCGTCCTTTGACCGCCACCCGGCTTGCTGCCGTTCGTTCATAAGCGACCAAGCGGCGTTGAGAAGGGCGAAGGCTTTCCGATGGAACCGGACATTTCGGAGGACTTTCACATCGCACTCATAGACTTGCCCGATGGAGAGTTTCTTCTTTTCGTCAAAGTCCTCGTCGTACATCGGGACAAGTCCGTGTGCGGTGTTGATGCAAGTGAGTTTCATTTGGTTAAAACTTTAACTTCGGAGAAATCAAAGCCGCGATCCTTGCAGACCATTTCCACAATGGCGAGGTGCTTTTCAATCGTGTCAAGCGGCTCTCCGTTGTAGCGATAAGTCCCCGAATCCACATCAAGACAAATCTTTGAGTGAAGCCTATGATGCAGACTCCTTTTCAAAAGAATTAGGTTGTCGTTGTCGTTGCCAATGTTGTCGGTATGGCCCTGGATCT
>CAMJRT010000116.1 GCA_946408295.1 uncultured Bacteroidales bacterium | reverse complement strand
CTGATTATCCACACGCTCGCCGGTCGGGGCATTTCCAACTCCATCGTCCGCATCAACGATTTGTCGGCACTGGAAGCAGCCATCCGGCCCGACACCAAAGCGATTTATGCCGAGACTTTCGGCAACCCCAACAGCGATGTGACCGACATCGAAGGGGTGGCGGCCGTGGCGCACAAGCACGGGATTCCGCTCATCATCGACAATACCTTCGGTACGCCTTACTTGATCCGGCCCTTGGAGTACGGAGCGGATATCGTCGTCCACTCCGCGACCAAGTTCCTCGGCGGGCACGGCACCAGCCTCGGTGGTGTCATTGTGGACGGCGGCAAATTTGACTGGACCGCCCACCGCGAGAAATTCCCCACGCTGGGTCAGCCGGATCCCTCTTATCACAATATCGTCTTCGCCGATGTCGTCGGAGCAGCCGCGTATGTCACCCGCATCCGGGCCGTGCTGCTGCGCGACACCGGCGCGTGTATCTCGCCGTTCAACGCCTTCTTGCTGTTGCAAGGCGTAGAGACCCTGAGCCTGCGGGTGGAACGCCACGTAGACAATGCTCTCAAAGTGGTGGATTTCCTGAGCCGCCATCCGAAGGTGGCCCGTGTCAACCATCCGTCCCTGCCGTCTCATCCCGATCACGCCCTTTATAAAAAGTATTTCCCGAAAGGTGCAGGTTCGATTTTTACTTTTGAAATCAAAGGCGGCCAGGAAGAGGCCTGGCGCTTTATCGACGCGCTGAAAATCTTCTCCTTGCTGGCCAATGTGGCGGATGTCAAGAGTCTGGTGATTCACCCCTACACCACCACCCATTCCCAGCTCTCGCCCGAAGAACTGGAGCAACAGCACATCACCCCGTCCACCGTCCGTCTGAGCATCGGCACCGAGCACATTGACGACATTCTGGACGATTTGAAACAGGCCTTTGATACGATTTGATTGCCCCCCTTGAAATATCCATCAGTTTTTATAAAAATCAACAATTCCAAACAGTACAACCCATTATGAAAAAGATAGCCCAACAACTGACCGACTTAATCGGTAACACCCCCTTGCTTGCCCTGAACAAATTCTCTGCGAAAAGAGGCATAGCCACCCCCGTCGTCGCCAAAGTGGAATATTTCAACCCCGGCGGCAGCGTCAAAGACCGCATCGCGCTGGCGATGATAGAAGAAGCCGAGCAAAAAGGCATTCTCCAACCCGGTGCCACGCTGATTGAACCGACCAGCGGCAATACCGGAGTAGGACTTGCCTTGGTCGCCGCCGTGAAAGGATATCATCTGATTCTGACGATGCCCGAGACGATGAGCGTCGAGCGCCGCAATCTCGTCAAGGCCTACGGTGCCGAGGTGCGCCTGACTCCCGGCAAAGACGGAATGCCCGGCGCCATCCGTGCGGCGCAACAGTTACGCGACGCCACACCCGGCAGCGTCATTCTGCAACAATTTGAAAATCCTGCCAATCCCGCCCGGCATTATGCGACGACCGGTCCCGAAATCTGGCGTGATACCGAAGGGCAGGTCGACATTTTCGTGGCGGGCGTCGGTACCGGCGGTACCGTGTCCGGCGTAGGAAAATACCTCAAGGAGCAGAATCCTCGGGTGCAGGTGGTGGCCGTCGAGCCGAAATCCTCTCCCGTACTCAACGGCGGCCCAAGCGGTCCGCACAAAATCCAGGGCATCGGCGCAGGCTTTGTCCCCAAGACCTATGACGCCGCCGTCATTGACGAAGTGTTCGATGTGGAAAATGACGATGCCATCCGCACCAGCCGCCAGGTGGGCCGGGAAGAAGGCCTGCTGGTCGGTATCTCCGCCGGCGCTGCGTTGTATGCCGCCTCGCAGGTCGCCCTCCGTCCGGAGAACAAAGGCAAGCGCGTGGTCGTCTTGTTACCGGACACCGGAGAACGCTACCTGTCCACCGTCCTCTACGCCTTCGAAGACTATCCGTTGTAGGGTGTGTGGCACCTATCGTTCTGCTTGTCTGGTAATTAAGCAAAAGGACCTGCTCAAAATAGAGTAGGTCCTTTCTTGTAAGTCTTTGATTGTAAACTATTCACTTGCAGGCAATACTCTGCTGTTTCAGGGTTGGCGTCGGGCGCGGAAGGTGAGGGTGAGGCAGGTGTCGGGACCGAGTTGCTGCTGAAGAGCCATCTCGGCGGCGGCTCGGAGCATTTCGGCCTGGGGAAGCGTCAGGTCCGTAGGTGCAGTGAGGGTAGCTTCGATAAACACCACCGGGCCGCTGCGGCGCGTTTTCAACTGAAGCACCTTCAGCCCGGCGGTAGGAGCGGTGCCATTCGGATTGTGGGTGGCCAGCCCGTTTTCGGCAGTGGCGGCGTTACCGCCCTCGGTGGTTCCGACATTCGGATGATGGACAACTTGCCGGTCTTCAGCAGAGATGACGTGTGCCTCGGCGCTCATCGGCAGGGATTCCAGTGTCCGGACAATTCGGGCCTCTTCTTCGGGGCAAAGGGAAACATCCAGCAGGTCTTTGCAGGCGATAATCAGCACCTTGGTGGCGGGGACCAGCACGACCAGGCTGATGATGCACGCGACAACCGGATCCAGCAGCACCCATTTGTCTCCGAGGGCGATGGCCAGGCCTGTCGCCACCATCACGCCGATGGGAGTGAGGGCATCGGTCAGGTCGTGCCACGACTTGGCGATAAGCGTGGGCGAGTCATATTTGTGTCCCATCGTCGCGGTGTACACATATACCATCAATTTGACGACAATTGAAATCCCGGCCACCCAAAGCACGAGTACCGAAGGCCTTTCCACCTCTTCCCCGCCCAAAATGGAGCGGATGGATTCGATGCCGTCCTTCATCAGGTCAATCGCCACCCAAAACAACGCCAGGCCGATGAGCAGGGACGCGAACGACTCGAATTTGCCCCGTCCGTACGCAAAGCGCGGACTCTTTCCTTTGGCGGAAAAACCGAGCAGGAGCAGTACGATGGCGTTGCTGGCCAGGTCGGACAGGGAGTGGATGCTGGCGGAAACCATCGCGATGCTGTGTCCCAAAATGCCGGCGGCCGCCTGACCGACCGTCAGCAGGATGTTGGCCAGAAGGCCGATGAAAGTGACTTTAGTCAGGGCGCGGCCGCGGATTTGGCTGCGTTCTATAGGAGGATGAGAATGTGAATGCATAGTATTTTCATCAATGAGCGGCAAAAGTACACAAATTTTTCCTAACTTCGCAGGGATAGTCTGCTTTGTTGGCATTTTTTAATGGCTTTTGACGCATCGTGCTTTTGTGCTTCATCATACAGTTTTTGTGCGGAGCCTGGCTGGAAACCCCGGCTCCCCGGCAGCAAGACAGCGCCCTGTTTGCCCGGACGCATTATGTGGCGTCGGATTCTTGCTCGTTGGAGCGCAACTACAGTTTGCTCTACGACCCTTCCACCTATACTTCTTATTGGGTGGCTTATCCCTTGTGTAAAGGACATTTGGCTGCGGGACGCGAAGACCGTTGGGCCTACGACCCCTCCCTGCCCGATTCGTTGCAGACTTCCGTGCAGAAAAACTATATGCTGGAGCGTTTTGCGACGCGGCATTACAAGTCCAATTACTATGCGCGGGGCCACCAGATTCCCAATGCGGACCGTAACGCATCCCCCGCGATGCAGGCCCAGACCTACTATTCCACCAACCTCACGCCCCAGTTGCAAAACGGGTTCAACGGATTGATTTGGGCGAAGTTGGAAAAGGGCATCCGGGACTGCGCCCGAAACTATGCGGATACGCTCTATGTCGTAACCGGAGCGGGTTTTGGGTTGCAGACCCCCGATCAGGTCGGGGGTGACGCATCTGCCATTCCCGGCTCGGCTGGCGTCTCTGCTATTCCCGGCCCCGACCGTTTTGTCGTCAACCGCAACGACGGCAAGCGCCTTCCCGTCCCTCGATGGTACTGGAAGGCCGTCCTGAAGGTGCGACGCGATACCTTCGGCTTCCCCGTCCAAGCCGCCAGCACCGCCTTTTTGCTTCCCCACGAAGATTTGAAAGGCCACCAATTCAAAGAATATGTCATTCCCGTGGATTCTTTGGAGACCCTGACAGGATTCGATTTTTTCCCCGCTTTGCCCGACTCGCTGGAGATGGCTTGTGAAGCTCAGGCCGACTGGGAGGCGTTTCAAAAGTTCGATGCGGAAGGCGGCCAGCCCAAGCAATCTGCCGGGCAGGCCCCCAAGCAATCTGCCGGGCAGGCCCCCAAACAATCCAAACCGTCTCCCCAAAAACCACCCAAGAAAAACTGATATGGAATACACCAAAAACACCGCCAAATTCATCCGTAGTCTTAAGGATAAGAAGGCCCGCGACGAAAGCGGCCTTTTCGTGGTCGAGGGCGAAAAACTGGTTGCAGAGGCCCTTCGCTCGGGTTGGACCGTGGACGCGTTGTTCCGCGTGGCGGACTCGTCCGGCTTGTCCGGCTTGTCCGGTTCGACTGGTTCGTCCGGTTTGCCGAAGGGCAGTGCCGTCGGCGGCCCCGCCTGCGTGACAATCTCCGCGGAAGAAATGGAGAAAATCAGTTTGCTTCATTCTCCCTCTCCGGCCCTGGCCTTGGTGCGTATGCCGAAGTCTCCGCTGGACGCGGCGGGGCTGGTGGCAGCCCGTCCGCTGGCTTTGGCGCTGGACGGCGTGCGCGACCCCGGCAACCTGGGCACCATTCTCCGGCTGGCCGACTGGTTCGGGGTAGACTGGGTTTTCGCTTCCGATGCGGACAGCCGCTATCCCACCAGCGACATATACAACCCCAAAGTGGTGCAGGCCACGATGGGCGCCATTTTCCGTACCCGCCTGGTGTATGTCCCGCTGCCCGAAATTGCGCGGTTGTTCACCCGGGAGGGGATGGAGGTTTATGGCAC
>CAMJRT010000115.1 GCA_946408295.1 uncultured Bacteroidales bacterium | reverse complement strand
CCTCACCCGGCCTTCCGGACTGGGCTTCGAGATGACCGCGAAAGATATCTCCGCGGCGGAAACGCACCGTATCGGCATATCCCAACAGCGTCGAATTTACTTTATCGAGGGAACGCCAGGCAGAATCCGGATGGAGGCCGTCGGCCTCATCATCCCCATCCTCAGATACGTAATAGTTCCTCCCTCCGAAAGTCCTTTCCGCATTGGTGAGAAGTTGTCGCCAGGCGCTGGGAGTGTTTATCTTCCATCCTTCCGCTTTTGCTTTCCCAATCACTTCGGATATATTGGCCGGATTGGCATCGACTACGGAAACCCCGGGGATGATGCCGATCTTGCTCACAAGTTCATTGTTCTTCCATTTGACTTTGGTGAGCGCCTCTTTCATCTCGGGCGTATCGTTCCGGAGAATCGTCCGTTCCATCGTAAAGGGAATGTCGGCCTTCTCGAAAGCATCCACCGCTGCAACGACGGCGGCAGGGTCTTCGGAAGTAAAGCGTATGACAATCTGCCTTGGAGCCTGAGCCCCGGCATAAAGATATACTGTCAGCGAAGCGAGAACTAGCAAGATGCGTTTCATGGTCTTACAAAGATACGCCAAATTTGTAAATACAGGTATGGGTGTAGGTCTCTCCAGGACGGAGGACCGTATTGGGGAAGGCCGGATGGTGGATGGCGTCTGGCCAGGCCTGGGTCTCCAGGGCGAGGGCGCAGCGGTGCCCGATTGTCTGACCGCCCTTGCCGGCGTAACTCCCGTCAAAGAAATTGCCGCTGTAAAACTGCAGGCCGCTCTGGTCTGTCCAGACTTCCATCCTGCGCCCGGATACGGGCTCATAGAGCGTGGCGGCCCGTCGAATGCCCTTTCCCTCATAGAGGCACCAGTTATGGTCGTAGCCGCCGGCGCGCAGGAGCTGTTCGTCGTCGTTACCGATATCCTGTCCGATACGCTTGGGAAGTCGGAAATCGTGCGGCGTCCCTGCTACGGCGCGGATTTCACCCGTCGGAATGAGTTTGTCATCCGTCGGAATGAAACGGTCCGCCTCAATCTGGAGAATATGGTCCAGAATGGGCTTTGTAGCATCTCCGGTCAGGTTGAAGAACGTATGATGAGAGAGGTTGCACAGCGTCGGGGCATCGGTCCCGGCCTTGTATTCCACCTTGAAGGCATGATCTTCCGTCAGGGAGTATTTCAATTCGATATCCAGATTACCAGGCCAGCCGTCGCGGCCGTCGGGATCCAAAAGCGACAGCGTGATGCTGCTATCCGTCAGCGCCTCCACCGTCCACAGCACCCGGTCGATGCCGGTAAAGCCGCCGTGGAGGGTGTTGCCATGGTCATTGAGCGAGGTATGGTACTCCTTCCCGTCCAGGGTGAAGGCCCCGCCGCCGAGGCGGTTGGCCAGTCGTCCCACGGCCGCGCCGAAGAAGCGCTCTCCGGGACATTCCAGATACTCCTCCAGAGAAGCGTATCCCACGGCAATGTCGGCTTTTTGTCCGTTGCGGTCCGGCACCAGCAGGGCCAGAACCCGCGCACCGTAATCGGTGACGGTCATTTCCAGATCGCCGCCTTTGAGTAGGTATAGGTTCGGTTTCATCAATTTCCGTTATTGTATTCGTTCCAAGCTTGGATAAGAGCGTCTTTTACCTGCGGGTAAGTCCAGGTGCCGTTCGGCCGGGCATTCCCCTCCTGGGGGATGTACCAGAACATAGGGCAGACGCCAATCTTGAGCGCTTCCAGGGTGTAATAATAGGCGTGCTTGGCCCGTTCTTCCTGGGAAATCTTGATCCGCCAGGAACCATCCGGCTGCTGGACTTTTGCCTGGTGCTCGCCCGGAGCGCCGTATTCCCCGATGATGCAGGGGTATCCCTTGTCGACAATCAGCCTTTTGATGACACTGAGGGCCGACTGGATGTCGGCATAATCCTGCTCCGTGCCAAAGGTCTCTTTGGTGGCGTTGTTGAAGGAGCAGAACGAAGTGGGGGCATAGTTGTGTACCTGCCAGATCAGGTGGCCGGAGCGGAGGTCAGAGGGCATCTCGAAGGCGTTGAGCGGCCGGTCCGAAACGGAACAGCTGTACGAACTGACCACCAGGTTGCGGGTGGTGTTGTTGCCGCCGGTCTTACGCACGGTGTTCACGAAATCCTGGTTGAGCTTGTTGGCCGCCGTGATATCGTCGGCACTCTTGGGGAAGGTCCAGGTGCCGCTGGCATCCGTAATTTCGTTATAGCTCTCGAAGAGCAGCCGCTGATCATAGTCCTTGAAGCGGGCGGCAATCTGCTGCCAGATTTCCTTGTAGGCCTTGGAAATCTTGTCGTAATTCTTGATGTCGGCAAAGATCCATTGCCCTCCCTGGGCCTCGTGGGCGTGGGCGTCGTGGTGCATATTGATGATGCAGTACAGGTTGGCCTGCTGGCAGTACTTCACCACTTCCTCGATGCGGTCCAGCCACACTTTGTCGATGGTGTTGGCGGTGTATACATCGTCCATGTGCATCCACCAGGTGATGGGGATGCGCACGCTCTTAAAGCCGGCGGTGGCGAATGAGTTCATTGTCGCCTGCGTCGAGGGGCCATTGCCGTTCTGCCTTTCGTAGAAACTCGGGTTGGTGCGGTCGGCCTGGGCGGCGAAATCTTTCCAGAGAACTTCGAAACTTCCGGACAGGTTTACGCCAACGCCCATATGCTTCACGGCCTCGGAGGCTTTCTCGAATTCTTCGACGTTGGGATCGAGAAGGTCCACGGCATCTTCATCCAGCATTCCGATGGCTGTGAGCGTTCCGGCTGCGGAGGCTAAAGTGCCGGAATAGGTGCCGGAAGCGACGGTCTGCCCTTCTGCGTTGAGAAGGTCGACATTGAAGGTGACGGTCTCATTCCCCGGCACGAGCGGGACATAGAACGGGCCGTTGCCGGAGGTGGCCACCTCGATGAGGTCGGTTGTTTTCAGGATATTCAGCCCGGCTCCGCCGAAATCGTAGGTCAGCGTCTTCGGGAAGATGGCCTTGTTGGAGGAAATGCGCACCGTTTCGGCATAGCCCCGCTTGAGGGTGAATTCCCCGACGCCGACAATGGGGGAGAGGGTGAGAATCGATGTCCCCTTGGCGGCGGTCCCGGCCGGCATCGCGGCCCCGCCCAGCGTGCCGTCATAGGCGACCGTAATCGTCTCGGTCTTTTTCATCCGGATGCGGCCGGTTGGCGCATGGATGGCGTAGAGGGTCTTGGCCGCGGGATCGCCCGACTTGTAGGTGGCCTGAAGCGTTTTTCCGTCCGCGGAGATGTCGCCGGCGGCCGCCTTGAACTGGAAGCCAGGCCGGGTGGAGGCGTCATCGCTGAAATAGACAATGTCGCCCGCCGCCCAGGAAGGGGAGCGTCCGCCGATTGCGGCTATTTTAACCGAGACTTTGAGCTCGTCGGAAGTGTTCTGTTGCTTCTTTTCGGGTTGGCAGGCCGGGAATAGGGCCAGGGCGGCCGTCGCCGCCATCAAAATCCATTTTTTCATAATCCGGAAGTGTATTCGTTGTAAGCGTTGATCATCGCGTCCCTGACATTGGTGTATTTCCACGTGCCATTCGACCGCTCGGCGTTGTTCAGGGGATTGTACCAGATAATGGGCACGACGCCGTGTTGCAGGCTGAGTTTGGTCATATAACCGGCGTGGGTCGCGCGGTCATCCTCGCTGCGGCCTTCCCGGGGGAAGGCCCCGAATTCACCCAGAATGACGGGATAACCCTTCGACAGGAAGACCCGGTCGAGCGGCTCAAAGACCGCTTCCATCGAGGCGAAATCTCCCTCGATAAGGTTGTTGCGCCCCGTGGCCACTTGCGAGCAGAAATCCTGAGGGACGTAGGAGTGGACCTGGACAAACAGGTGGCCGGCGGTGATGTCCCACGGCATCTGGAAGGCCTCCACGGCACGGGTGGTGGCCGTAGTCGCATACGTGCTGACGATGAGGTTGCGCGTGGAATTCTTCCCGCCCGTGCGACGGACCGCCGTGACGAAGTCCTGGGCGAGTTGGTTAGAGACGTCCATAGAGGACTGCTTCTTGGGATAGGTCCAGGTATTATCCCCGTCCAGCATCTCGTTATATCCCTCGAAGAGGAGTTTGTAGTCGTGGTTCTTGAAGCGCTCGGCAACTTGCGTCCAGATGTTGACGAGGCCGGCGCTGCTAGTCTCATAATGCTCCAGGTCGGAGATGCACCATACGCCCGCGATTGTCCCGGCATCGTGGTGCAAATTGATGATGACGTAGAGACCGGCGTTCAAAGCCAGGTCCACCACCTCTTCCACGCGGTCAAGCCAGACTTTGTCGATGGTCGCGTTGATATTGTCCATATGCAGGTGCCAGGTAACGGGGACGCGGACGCATTTGTACCCGGCATCTGCGATCGCCTGCATCGTAGTGGCCGTGATAAGGCCGTACCCGCCGGCCGTTTCGTAATAGGCAGGATTGCCCCGCTGCGGCTTGGTCATCAGGCTTTCCCAGCAGTGCTCGAGGCCAGTCAGGTTCATCCCGACACCCATGCCCGCTACGGCCGCGGCGGCCTTTTCGGATTGCGGAATGGTCGGATCCGGGAGCGGAATGCCCGAGGATGATCCGAGAACGAGGAATTCGAGGTCGCCGAGGTCAATCGCTGCGCAGCCGGCTGTCTCCCATCCAAGGAGACCGTCCTTGCTGCCCAGGACCTGCCCGTCGGCGTCCTTCCATTCCAGCGTCAACGACAGGATCGAGATCCCCGGCGCAAGGGGCAGGTAATATGTGCCGGCTCCGTTAACCGGGACCGTGACCGTTTTTTTCTTGGTCGTGATCTTGAACTGTCACCAGGCCAGGTCGTAGGATGCCTTGGTGGGGAAGACCGCCTCAGCCGTCGTGAGGGTGACCT
>CAMJRT010000114.1 GCA_946408295.1 uncultured Bacteroidales bacterium | reverse complement strand
GAACAAATAAAAAGTGCGCCCGAATTCTTTAAAGACCTGACCGAGGGAAGGTCTTTCGCCGCGCACGGCTTCTTTCTTGGGCAGGGTGAACCAGTGCCAGACGGAAAGGAAGGCCAGCAGGGCAGCGCATACGAACATCGTCATCCGCCAGGCCTTGGGCACATCCCCGAAACGAAGTTCCAGCCAACCCGCCAGCAAGACAATCAGACCGTTGCCGAAGACTGTGGCGATGCGGTAGAACGTGCTGCGAATCCCCACAAAAACCGACTGTTGATGGCCGTCAAGGGCAATCATATAATAACCGTCGGCGGCAATATCGTGGGTGGCGGAAGCCACGGCGGACACATAGAATAAAATGAGGGTCAATATAAAAGGCGAAACTTCGGCACCTGTCTGGCGGGGCAGGAACAAGGCGGTCAGCGCAAAACTGACGGTCATCAGGAGTTGCATCGATACAATCCACCAGCGCTTGCTCCGGAGAATGTCCACGATGGGGCTCCACAGGGGCTTGATGACCCAGGGCAGATAGAGCAGGCTCGTATAGAGGGCCACGTCCGCATTGCCCAGGCCCATCTTTTTGAAAAGAATGACGCTGATGGTATTGACAATCACATAAGGAATGCCTTCTGCAAAATAGAGGGTGGGAATCCACCACCAGGGGTTGCGCGTATGATTGATTGTTGGTTCCATAAGATTCTGTTAAACTACGCCAGCCGGCTTCCGGGGTAATAAAAAGCCAAAATCTGACGGTAATCAAAGCCCCGGGAAGCCATCACCGCCGCCCCGATTTGGCACAGCCCTACGCCGTGCCCCCAGCCTTTTCCCCGCAATACGAGCCGGGCCCAATCCGTCAGCAAATTCCCCTCCTCGTCTATCTTCAGTTCTATCGGCCGGCCGGCCGCATCTTCATAAAAGGCTTCAAAGGCCGAACTTTTCAAATGGGACGGGCTGAGCAGGCGCCGGATTTCCAACTCCTTTCCCACAATCAGCGAGCGCTTGTCCCCACAAAGGGCCACGCGTTTGTGCCGTCCGGACGGGCCGGTTTCGAGCGGCTTGATATATTGCAAAAGGCCAATATCATAGCCCGATTTCTGCGCAATCTGTCGGGAAATTTCCTCACGGGAATAGCGTTCTTCCCACTGAAGCCAGTCCCGGGTGGCCACATCGTAGTCGTTGAGCACCTGCGCGAGAATTTCCGGGGTGGCCTGGGCGCAATACGGATCTTCGACGGAGGTCAGATAGGGTTTGTCCTCCTCTTCCCAACAGGTCGAGAAAAGTTCCGTATGTCCGCCGCAGCATTTGTAGAAACGGGTGTCGCAAATCTCATATCCGGCGTCGGGGCGGTTGGCGGGCTGAGCGGCGCACAGAATCTGTCCCGCCGTCCGGGAAACCGCCTGGCGGGCCTTTTCCATCGCCGTCTGTCCTCCAGACTGGGCCGCCCCTTCCGGCAGGGCATCTTTTTGTCCCAGCAGGCGCGTAAGTCCCTGATAACGCTGGCAGTGGTCGTCGGCACACACGTCATAGTGCCGGTGCGAGCCCCCGCCATACCATTTTTCATAATCGCGCTCCCACGGCAGGTCCGCACGCAGTGAACCTCCTTCGCTCGAACTCAAGCCTTGCTTCATCCGAAGCACCCAACTGCGCGAAATCACGGCGTGGGCCTTGAGCAATTCCAGCGGCGCCCCGGCAGACATCTCCGAAGCAATCACGCTCAACAGATAATCCTCCACGGGCAGATGGTTGACGGCCGTCAACTGTCCGTCCTCCACAATGATTTCCAGACTGCCGGCAAAGACCTGGCGCTCTTGCCGTTCCCAATGGAATTGCTTGCCGATGGTCACGTCATATAGGGTGAAAAAGGGGGCAAGGAAGGGATACGTTCCTTCTTCAGAACGGGACGCCTGCACGTCGGGCGCTTCAAAGTAAAGGCGTTCATAACTGCGCCCCTCGTATTCAATCTTTCCATCCTGACAGGTCGCGGTCCGAACCCGTCCGTCCTGCAGCGCAAAGCGGATCGTCGGGGCGGACAGTATCCCTACGCTCAATTGACTGTTTTCCCGTTCAAAAGCCGCCAAAACCTGCTTTTCCAACGCCGTCGGAACAGTAATCTCATCCACCATTCCGGCCAGCAGACGGTCGTTCAATTTTTCGAAATCCTCCGCCATCGGCGTCACGAAATACCCGGCCATATCGGCGCAGCCCGGACTCATCAACAGATGGTCTTCCCCGGTCGAATAGAAATGATGGGAACGGTGGCATTTGCGCAGGATGACCACCAGATATGCGCGAGCCCCGTCCTTGAAAGACACCAGGTTGATGCGCGGCTCCGACTCTCCCTCTTCGACAGGCAGTTTCGCCATCAGCCGACGGAAAAGCCGCACCACACTCTCGGTCGCGTTCCCGGCAGGGAAAACCCCGCCGTTGCCTCCGGCAACCGAAGCGCCTGTCGGGTACTCGATGACAAATATCCCGCGATAGAAGCCCTTGTGGTGGTACATCGTGGCACCTCCCTGTCGGGCCAGCGCTTGGAAAGTCCCCCTGTGCGAGCGCACCCGCTGTTCGATGGGCATCATCTGCTCCGGACAGGCCTGGAAATGGTGATGGTCCGGCGCCGACGCCCCGCTAGAGGGCCCGTTATAAAAGAAGGTATAGCCGTCGAAAAAGCGCGTCAGGAACAACAAATCGGGCAAACGGTCCAGTACGCCCTGGTCACGGTGTTCGGACAGGGCGATGACCAGATGCTGCGGAAAAATGGGAAAAGGGTTGAGCAGAATGTCGTAGCAGCGGCCTTCGTCCGTGATGACGGGCAGGAAAATCTGCTCCGGGAAGCGGTGCTCCGGGCAAAGGAAACAGGGTCTTTGGCTCACGGATGCCTTGTCGGTCCTGGCGTTGGATGAGACAATGCGGTCGGGGTTGAATTGCACGCGGACCGTCTCGTCCCCCAACGTGAGCGTTTTGGTCCGCACCCCCGCCAGCGCCTCGAAATTCTTGTCGGCCATCGGCCACAAGGCGCGCTGCCTTTCCACGAAATCATCCAGTATATTCATCTTCTTTCCATTCGTTTTCAGGGCCTCACAACCCCTGCACGGACATTGTCGCGACCCTCGCGCGACGGCGCTCAAAAGCCTGCCGGCGAAGTTCGTCTTTGTAACGGTTGTTGGCGGCCATTTTCTCCGGACTGAGGGCGGCATCCGAATTGCCTTCCCAGCGCCGGCAGCAATAAACCGGCTCCCACACCCGCTCGACGATATAAATTTCCGAGAACAACAGCCCCATCGCATAATCCTCTCCATAACTCACATTGGGAAAAGGATGGGCCAGCAGCAATTCCCGGCGGAAAGCCCGCGGCGCTCCCAATCCGTTGATGCGCAAGGCATTGTTTGCCCCGTTTTCGTCCGTCCATTCGCGGTGGTCGATGATGCCGGGAGGCAGGGGCTGCAATTGAAAGTCCGTCATTTGATAGGAACCGATGACCATACCCGCGCCTCGCTTTTGGAACGCTTCCACCATCTTGACCAGGGTATCGGGGCCACTGTACAGATCATCGCTGTCGAGTTGGACCGCATAGGCCCCGCAACGCGCATCCGCGACGGCCTCGTTCCAGCATCCGCCAATGCCCAAATCCGTTCGTTCGGGAATGCGATGGACCAGATTCGGGTTTGCCGAAGCGAGTTCCCGCAAAACTTCGGTCGTCCCGTCGGTGGAATGATTGTCCACCACGATGACATTGAAAGGGAAGGGAGCTTGTTGGGAAAGCGCGCTTCGGACAGCGTCCGCAATGGTTTTCACCCGGTTGCGGACCGGAATGACGACCGATGCCGAAAGTTGCGGAGGGGCCGGCAGCGCCTGCCGGTTTTCGGGCTTGAGCAAGGCGCCGGCACGATGCAGAAAGGCCGTAAAGACTTCCTCCATCTCGATTTGCACCTCCCGCTGGGCCGGATTGACATAGTCGAACTGCTTTTCCCCGGACTTGCGGACATCCGTCTCCACGGCCGAGTAACGGGGTGTTTCGTCGAGGAAGAACTGGCGGCAGCAGAGTTTCACGTGATACAAAGCCGCCCACTTCAAAGGTTTTTCCGGCAATAGTTTGACCGCCCGGGCCACAAGTTCCCGGCTGACCAGCAGCACTTTTCCGAAGTCAAAATCATCCCGGAAGGGATGTTCCGGGACCGGAATGACAGGATGTCCCTCGTAGCCGGCATAAGACAGTTCCGCTTTTTCTTTCCGCGCCTGCCGGAGCCAGTCCGTCCGTTCGCCCTTGAAGGCTGTGCCCGGTTCTACGACAAAGAAAAAAGGGACTTCCTGCCGGGCCAGCGTACGCAATTCATCAGAAGAAAGCAAGCGCAGGGAAGGCACTTCCAACAGCAGATAATCGGGGTCTTTCAGAAGGAGTCTCATAGGATGGGAGGGTTACAGCAAAGCGAAAAGTTTCTTGCGGATGGCATTGAATTCGCCCTCGAAATTGGGGGTCAGCATCCCTTTTCCCATCGCCGCGTCGATTTCCTCCTGGGTCCAGAAACGTCCTTCATCGATTTCTTCGGGATTGGGACGAATGGGGAAGGCATTGCCGACCGCCGCAAAGACAAACACCATCTCACGGTCTTTCTCAAATTCAAAAATATAATTCTTGATGGCGATGGGGTTGAAACGGTTGAAGCCCAATTCCTCCTGCGTTTCCCGCATCAGGGCCTCCTGTACCGTCTCACCATAATCGATATGTCCGCCGACCGCCGTGTCCCATTTGCCCGGCTGGCACTTCTTGTTCATCGAACGTTTTTGCAGATAGATGCGGCCCAGACGGTCCATCACGTGCAAATGCACCACGGGGTGCAGCACGCCGCTTCCACTGTGGCAATATTCCCGCGTCGCCATCGCAACGACCTGTCC
>CAMJRT010000113.1 GCA_946408295.1 uncultured Bacteroidales bacterium | reverse complement strand
CGGCGCCTTCCTTGTAGCCTTCCACCCACCAGCCGTCCAGCACGGAGAAGTGCATCACCCCGTTCATCGAAGCCTTCTCTCCGGAAGTTCCGGAAGCCTCCAGCGGACGGGTCGGGTTGTTCATCCACACATCCACGCCTTGTACGAGGTATTTCGCCAGCGTGATATCATAGTTGGGCACGAAAATAATCTTGCCGATGAAACGGTCCTGCTTGGAAATCTCCACGATACGTTTGATGAGGTCCTGACCGGCCTTGTCGGCGGGATGGGCCTTGCCGGCGAAAATGAACTGGACCGGACGCTCAGGATTGTTGACGATTTCAGCCAGACGGTCGAGGTCACGGAAGAGCAGATGCGCGCGTTTGTAGGTCGCGAAACGGCGGGCGAAGCCGATGGTCAGCACATCGTCCCGCAAAGTCTCCTTGATGGTGACCACTTGACGGGGGGAATAGTGGCTGGCCGCCACGGGGTCGCTGAGGCGCTCCTTGATGTAATTGACCAGTTTGGTCTTGAGGGCCGTGCGCACATTCCACACCTTCTCGTCAGACACCTTGTAGATGCCGTCGAAGCAGGACTTGTCATAATGGTGGGTCTTGAAATCGTCTCCGAAAACTTTCTCGTGAACGACTTTCCATTCGGGAGCGCACCAGGTGGGATAATGGACGCCGTTGGTGACATAACTCACGTGCAGTTCATCCTTGAGGTAGCCCGGCCACATCTTGTTGAAAATTTCCTTGCTCACTTCGCCGTGCAGCCAACTCACGCCGTTGACTTCCTGCGAAATGTTGGCCGCCAGGATAGACATCGAGAATTTCTCGTTGCGGTCGTAAGGATTGACCTTGCCCAGACTCATCATCGTCTCCCAATCCACATTCAAGCGATGAGGATAATGGCCGATGTACTTGCCGAGCAGACCGTCGTCAAACGCATCGTGACCGGCGGGAACGGGGGTGTGCGTCGTAAAGAGGGAAGAAGCGCGCACCACTTCCAAGGCCTCTTCAAAGTTCAGCCCCTCCTTGTTGATGTATTCGTTCAGACGCTCCAGGCCGATGAAAGCCGCGTGACCCTCGTTGCAGTGATAAACCTGGGGATTCAGCCCCAGTTTTCGCAAGGTACGGATGCCGCCCACACCCAGCAGAAGTTCCTGTTTGAGGCGGTTTTCCCAGTCGCCGCCATACAAATGATGGGTGACGAAACGGTCTTCGGGAAGGTTGTCTTCATAGTCGGTATCCATCAGATAGAGGTCGGTACGGCCCACTTCCACTTTCCAGATACGGGCGTGCAGGGGACGGCCGGGGAAACCGACGGTCACCGTCAGCCAGTTGCCGTTTTCGTCCATCACCGGCTGGGCGGGCGTTTTGAGGAAATCCTGGGCATCGTATTTGGACACCTGGTCGCCATACGCGGAAAGCATCTGGGTGAAATAACCGAAACGGTACAGCAGACCGACGGCCACCAGATTGACATTCATATCGCTGGTCTCTTTGAGATAGTCTCCGGCCAGGATGCCCAGACCGCCGGAATAAATCTTCAGGGAAGTATCCAGACCATATTCCATGCAGAAATAGGCGATGGAAGGGTCTTTGCGTTCGGCCTTGAGGGCCATATATTGGTTGAATTCTTTGGAAACTTTTTCCAGACGGGCCAGGAAGTCGCTGTCGTTTTCCAGACTTTTGAACTTGCGGATACTGGTGCGGTCGAGCATCAAAATGGGGTTTTCGCCGGCCGCTTCCCAGGCTTCGGGGTCGATGGATTTGAACAATTCTCTCGCTGAGTCATTCCAGCACCACCAGAGATTCTTTGACAGGGTTTCGAGTTCTGCAAGTACGCCACTGAGCTTTCTTCTTACCAGTACGGTGTTCCAGGAGGGCTGATTGACTTCAATTCTTCTGTATGCCATTGTTTTTATTTAATAAGGTTTACTTTTTCTTTACTTTGACGCTTTTCTTCGCATCTTTTGCGGGTGCCATTTTTTGGGCAGGGGCCTTTTTCACAGCGGGTGCCGCTTTCCTGGCGGGAGCCTTCTTGACGGGCTTCACCAGACGGACCGGAGCGACGGGGCTCTCGTTGACGCGGACGAGCGAACCGGAAGCCAGCGCATCATCCACGCGAATCATAAAGTCGCTCAACACATTCATATAGTTGATGAAGGCCTCGTACGGAGTGTCGTAGGGATTGAAATACTTGTGAACGGCTCCGTCGGAGAAGAACTTGGTACACATATAATAGAAATGGTCGCTCTCCTGCAGGTGGCCATAATCGGACCACAAGGCGTCGTCGTTGATGAGGGCCAGTTTCTCACTCAGGGAGTAGAGTTTGTTGAACGCATCCTTCTGGAGGTCGTTGCCGAGCCAGGCAGTCACGTCGCGCTCTTCATCCGCCCAGGAAATCGCATCGGGCACCTCGAGCGGGGCCACCGCTTTGTGCTTGGCGGCCGCCTGCGCCGGCGTGACGAACTCGAAAGTTCCGTCATTGAGGACGACCTCGGGCAGCGAGCCCAGGAAGTCGAAAATGCCGCAGGAGGCTTTCTGATGCTCGCCGAAAGTCTCATAGTCCATAAAGAGGTTGATGATGTCGTCTTTTTGGGCGGCATCCTTGAGCCAGAAGAGATACTTGTCCGCCGTCAGCGGCCATTCGGACCAGCCGCGGTCGGAGAAACGGAAGGCGATGTCATCGCTCAGGCTGGAATTCTTGAGCAACAGTTTCAGGTCGGAAGCGTTCGCACAGGTATAGAGGAAATTGGGACTCTTCCAGCCCAGAATATGCTTGGCGCCTTCGGTAATCATCGTCTTGTAGCCCATCTCGGAAACCATTTCGCCGATGCTGTCGGAATAAATCAACTCGGTGTTGCGGAAGGTGACGGGCGTCACGCCGAAATATTTCTGAATCAGTTTGCGATGCTTGCTGACCTGATGACGGAAGTCCTCGGGCTGGGCCAGGGAGGCCAGGGAGTGATAATAGGTCTCGGACAGGAATTCCACACAACCGGTATCGGCAAGCCGGCGGAAACTCTCGATGACATCGGGGCAGTAACGGTCCAATTGCTCGAGAAGCGAACCGGTGATGCTGAAAGACACCTTGAAGTTGCCGCTACCCCGCCGGATGAGGTCCAGCAACAGGGCGTTGGCCGGCAGGTAACATTTCTGGGCGACCCGCTTAAGGATGGTGCGGTTGGTAAAATCATCATAATAGTGCGAACTTTTTCCGATATCGAAGAAGCGGAAAAGACGCAGCCGGGTCGGCTGGTGCACGTGGAAATAAAGGCAAATACTCTTTTTCATATATTAGAGAACTGACTGATAAACTTGTTTGACCTTGGCCGCCGCATTGACCCACTTGATGGCGTTGACCTCTTCGTGCCCCTTTTCTGCGGCCACCCGGGCCAGGGCGGGATAATTGAGCAGGCCATAAATGGCGTCGGCCATCGCATCCACATCCCAGAAGTCGGTCTTCAGCGCATAATGGAGAATCTCGGCGCAACCGGACTGCTTGCTGATGATGGAGGGCACATAGGTCTGCATCGCTTCGAGGGGCGAAATACCGAAGGGCTCGCTGATGGACGGCATCACATACACATCCGAAAGGGCGAACATCTTCTGCACATCGGCCCCGCGCAGGAAGCCGGTGAAGTGGAAACGGTCGGAAATGCCCAGACGGGCGACGTGGCGGATGCACTTGTTGAGCATATCTCCGCTGCCGGCCATCACGAAACGCACGTGGTCGCAGCGTTTGAGAATCTTGGCCGCCGCCTCGATAAAATACTCGGGACCTTTCTGGTAGGTCACGCGGCCGAGGAAGGTCACCACCTTGTCTTTCACGCCGCGCTCGACCTGGATATTTTCGCGTCCGCTGAAGTCCACGGCGTTGTGGACGGTCACCACCTTGTCCGGGTCGGCGCCGTATTTGTTGATGCAGATGTTGCGCGTAAGGTCGCTCACGGCAATGATTTTATCCGCCATCATCATACCCTTCTTTTCCAAGTCGTACACGCGCGTGTCGATATTGTCGTCGCTGCTGCGGTCGAAGGAAGTCGCGTGGACGTGGATGACCAGGGGTTTGCCGGTCAGTTGCTTGGCGGCGATACCGGCGAGGTAGGTCAGCCAGTCGTGGGCGTGGATGACATCGAATTCATCCTTATGCTGAAGGGCGATCGTCGCGCCGACCATCGCATAGCGGGCCACCTCTTCCATCAGGTTCACGCCGTACTTGCCGGAGAACTTGAACTTCTGCCCATACTGGATGCGGAAGTCTTCGACCTGCCGGCGGCGCTCCTCTTCGACAATCGTCGAAAAGTCTTCGGGAGAGACGTAGGGAATCATATTGGTGCCGATGTGGACGAACTGCACCTTTCCGAGGAATTCATCCACGGTGCGCGTCGCCACATCCACGGCAACATCGCTCGCATTGATAATTTTCACCGCACTCTGGTCTTCGTCGCCGCTTGCGGAAGGCATCACGAACAGGACCTCGACGTCATTGGCCGCCAGTCCTTTCGTCATACCGTAACAAGCCGTACCCAGACCGCCTGCGATATGGGGAGGAAACTCCCAACCGAACATCAATACTTTCATATTTTTAATGCTCCAATTTATTCTTTGCAATCAAATACTCGCTCCACAGCAACGAAGCGGTTGCACAAGCGGAGGAAATGGCACCATGGGGCTCGTGCGGGGGATCTCCGTCGTAGAGTTCGGAGAAAGCGCCCACTCCATGCTTGCTGATATCTTCGAGGAAGCCTTCCAGCAGGTATTCCGCCCGTTTGGCGAACGTAGGGCCGGTCATCCGGAAATTGACATCGATATACATCCCCAGGTATTCCGGACGGGTGCAGCCCTGGTGATACGCCAGGTCGCGTTCGGTCTGGGATCCCTCGTACACGCCCCGGTAATTGAC
>CAMJRT010000112.1 GCA_946408295.1 uncultured Bacteroidales bacterium | reverse complement strand
TGTTCCCGTACAACCGGCAAGGGCGTCCTCTGCTCCGGCGACGGAAACGGATGCGGATGCGCTGGAAGTGACGGTCTATAGTTTCTCGTTCAAAAAGGGCATACCGGAAGACGGAAGCGGCAATGGCGGAGGCTATGTTTTCGATTGCAGGGGCGTCCACAATCCCGGACGCTATGCGTATTACCGCCGCTTCAATGGCACCGACCCTGAGGTCATCAAGTTCTTGGAGGACGACGGCGAAATCACGCGCTTCCTGGAACACGTGTATGCCTTGACGGACGCCCACGTCCGGCGCTATCTGGAGCGTGGGTTCAGCCATCTGCAGATTTGTTTCGGCTGTACAGGCGGGCAGCATCGCTCCGTGTACGGCGCAGAGCATACGGCCGCGCATATCGCCCGGACCTTCGGGGTGAAAGTCCATCTGATCCATCGCGAGATGGGAATCCGGAAAGAGTTATGAAAGCGATGATTTTTGCGGCGGGGCTGGGCACGCGCCTCAAGCCGCTGACAGACCGTATGCCCAAGGCGCTGGTTCCGGTCTGCGGACAACCCTTGCTCTACCATACGATACAGAAACTCAAGACGGCCGGCTACACGGAGATCGTCGTCAATGTCCATCATTTCGCCGAACAAATCAAGGCTTATCTGTCCGGGCGCGATTTCGGCGTTCACATCGCCATCTCCGACGAGACGGAATCCCTGTTGGAGACAGGGGGCGGGATAGCGCACGCGCGCCGCTTGCTGTTGCCGTCGGAAGAGCCCTTTCTCGTTCACAATGTGGACATCGTTTCCAACCTGGATATTTCCCGCTTTCGGGCCCGGACCCGTCCGGAGGCCCTCTCCACCTTGCTGGTCAGCGAAAGGAACAGTTCGCGCCAGTTGCTGTTCCGCCCCGAAGATATGCGCCTGGTCGGCTGGATGAATACCGTCACGGGAGAAATTCGCTCGCCTTTTCCGCACCTGGCTCCCGCCGCTTGCGTCCGCTATGCCTTTTCCGGCATCCACAACATCTCACCGGAAATCTTCTCGGCCTTTGATGCGCTGAATGTGCCGGAAAAATTCCCCATCATCGATTTTTACCTGGATGCCTGCGCCCGTTATCCCATCTACGGCGTTCCGGCCGAAAACCTGCGGCTGGTCGATGTCGGCAAGTTCGACACCCTCCCCCGGGCCGAGCAAATCTGTTCCCAACTGCTGTGAGGGTCGCGGTAACCGGGGAGATTTTGTTTGAAATATCTTGGCGTTCAGAAATAATTTGTCTAATTTTGCTCTACAAATAACCACATACGAATTTTGAGTGACGAATAACCAATTGTTGTCGATATGTTGTTTTTGGGTTTAAGTGTGCAGGCTTGGATAACTATTGTGACGGTGCTGACGATGTTCAGCGTGCTGTTGTTTACCAAATTACGTTCGGATCTGGTGTTCCTGGCTGCAATCGGCGTCTTGTTTGTGACGGGTGTTTTGGACGCCAAGGAGGCCTTTTCCGGATTTAGCAGTACTTCCGTCGTCGTCATCGGCGTGTTGTTCGTCGTTGTGGCGGGACTGATGCATACGGGGGTGTTGCAGTGGATTGTCAAACACCTGCTGGGGCTGCCCAGGACTTATCCGGGCGCCGTGACGCGTCTGATGTTGCCGGTGGCCGTTCTCAGTTCGTTCTTGAGCAACACTACGGTGGTCGCGTTGTTCGTGGGCATCGTCAAAATGTGGTCCAGAAAACTCGGCATCTCGCCTTCCAAGTTGCTGATTCCGTTGAGTTACGCTTCCGGAATGGGAGGCGTGTGTACGCTGATCGGAACCCCGCCCAACCTGATTATCTCCGGGCTCTACGCCGACCGGACGGGCACGGCGATGAACGTGCTGGCAACCACGGTTCCCGGGTTGTTCTGTCTGTTCATCGGTGTGCTCTCCATCATCGCTATGCGTCGTCTGTTGCCCGACCGCAAGGCCCCTGAGGCCGCGTTCGAGGACACGGAGGATTATACCGTCGAACTGATGGTGCCGGCAGACAATCCCTATGTCGGAAAAACCGTTGCCCAGGCGGGTCTCAATGATATTCACGGCGGACGGCTTATCGAAATTATCCATCAAGACAATGTCATTTCCCCCGTTCCCGACGATGAATTGCTGGTGGGGGGCGACCGGCTGGTGTTTGCCGGTCAGATAGACGAGATTCTTGACCTCAGGGGAAGTCACGGTTTCACGAATGCCGACCAATCCGTGTTTACGATGGATGGGGACGCCCGGCACCGTCAACTCCGAACGGCCTATATTCCGCTCAACAGCGCGCTCATCCACAAACGCCTCGGACAGACCACGTTTGAGAAAGACAACAATATGGTTTTGGTGGCTGTCGCCCGGTATGGCAGGCGCTTGGAACAGTCGCCCCACGAGGTGAAACTCCACGCCGGGGATATGTTGCTGCTGGAGTGCCCGTCGAGAATGACCCTTGATGCCGCACAACTCAGTTCGCAACTGGAGTTTTTCGACTCGGACCAGGTGCCCAACATCGGTCCCAAGACGCTCGTATCCACCGTCATTATGATTGCGATGGTCGCGCTGTCGGCTCTCAAGGTCCTGCCGTTGCTGCAATGTGCTTTTCTGGCCGCCGCGGCAATGCTTGTATGCCGTTGCTGTACGCCCAACCAGGCGATGAAATCCATCAATTGGGATATATTGATGGTGTTTGCCGGGTCGGTGGTTCTGGGGCTCGCCATCCAAAAGACGGGCATCGCCGAAAAGTTGGCCTACGGTATCCTCGATGTGTGCGGAACGAATCCCGTCTTTGTGATGACGGCCATTTGTTTCGTGGCCACGTTCATCACCGAGTTCATCTCCAACACGGCGGCGGGCGCGATGTTCTTCCCGATTATGTACGAGGCCGCCGTGCAGTTGGGCTACGAGCCTTATCCCTTCCTCATCGCCCTGATGATCAGCGTCAGCAGCAGTTTTGCCACGCCGATCGGCTCGCCGACGCATATGCTTGTTTATTCCCAGGGAGGCTACCGATTCAGCGACTTTCTGCGTATCGGCCTGCTGATGAACCTCATCATCCTGGCAGCCAACATCTTTATCGTCAACCTCGTTTATCCGTTGACTCCGCTGCCATAAGAATTTTTCACCCCTCCCTTGCTACTTTGATGATTGTTTTCTACCTTTGTCTAAAATTTGGAGCAATATGAAACTCAACGATCCCTTTGTAATTACAATCAGCCGTGAGGTGGGTTCCGGCGGCGGTTCCGTGGGCCGGATGCTGGCGGAGAAACTCAATGTCCCGTATATCAACAAGCAACTTATGCAGGCTCTGGAGGAGAAGTTCAACCTGACCAGTGCCGGCATCGAACATTTGAAGAGCAAAAAGAAGAACTGGTTCACCGATCTGTTCGAACAGGTCAAACCCGCCCCCAAAGCGACCATCAATGTGGGAGGATATACCTATTCCCGTGAATTCCAGGATTCTGTCACGGTTGATGATATTTTCGAAGCCGAGCAGGAAATTCTCAACGCCGCCGCTGACGAAGGCTCCTGCGTCATTGCCGGCCGTTCCGCTTTCTTTGTGCTGAAAGGCCGCCCCAACAAGGTGGATATCTTTATTACCGCTTCCAAGGAGCATCGCGTCAAGCGGATTATGACCAAGCAGAATATGACGCGCGAAGAAGCCGTCAAACTGATGGAAACCATCGACACGGGCCGTGACAACTATGTCAAACGCTTCACCGATCTCAGTCGCTACGATATGCGCAACTATGACCTCCTTCTGGATATGGACTATCTGACCGAAGAGGAGGCCGTCGAAACGATTCTTACCTTTATCGGCCGATAATAATCCTGCCCAATATCATTGATACAATCCTTCAGAAAGGCCTGTTCCGGCTGAAGGAACTGTCGATGTCGAAGGAGAACAAGGACGAGATTCTTGCCTTCCTTGATGGAACGACAGAGGACATCGATCTGCATCCCTGGGCCAAAGGCGGGGCTCTGGTCGACGTGTACTGGAGAAAGAGCGATGGCTTTATGATGGCACGATATTTCGATTATGCTGAATTCATGAACGGTATCAATTATCCGCTGCGTGAGGTGTCTGGACGACAGGTGGCGCGGCTGGAATCATTTGCTTTGGATAAACAATGACAACACTTTTCCTCATCCTCATCGTAGTCGTAATCCTGACCTGTATCCTGTTGAACAATATCTCCGTCCGGATCGGAGTGCCGACCTTGTTGGCATTCATCGTGCTGGGTATTGTGTTCGGCAATGTAGGCGCCATTCCTGTATATCTGGATAATCACAACTTTGCCAAGGACGTGTGCAGCGTTGCGCTGTTGTTCATCATGTTTTATGGCGGTTTCGGCACGCGCTGGGAGGCGATGAAGCCGGTGGTGCGGGAGTCTGTGCTGCTGGCATCGTTGGGCGTGGTGGTGACGGCCGGTCTGACCGGCTTGTTCTGCCATTTTGCACTGCGGTGGGGATGGGCGGAAAGTTTTCTTCTGGGGGCCGTGGTCAGTTCTACGGACGCGGCCTCCGTCTTTTCCATTCTGAGGGGGAAGAAGCTGGGACTTAAGAACAATACCGCGCCGATGCTGGAAATGGAAAGCGGGAGCAACGACCCTGCCGCGTATATGCTCACGGCCATCATGATTTCCGTCGTGAACGGGACCGCATCGGGGTGGGGGTTGGCCTGGATGGTGTTCGCCCAGATTGTGTTCGGCGCAGGTTTTGGCTGGGCCATTGCCAAGGGAGCATCCTGGGCGCTGCAGCGGATGCATTTCTCGACGGACGGTTTTGACACGCTCTTCATCTTTGCCGTTGCCATTGCCGCCTACGCCGTACCGGACCTTCTTGGCGGCAACGGATACCTGAGCGCCTATATCGTGGGCATTATGCTGGGGAACGA
>CAMJRT010000111.1 GCA_946408295.1 uncultured Bacteroidales bacterium | reverse complement strand
CGAACAGGCCGGTATGGGTGAGGGTAAAGGACTGCGCTTCAGGAGCCGGTGTGCACGCCGCCGGGCTGGCGGCATTTCGTTCGCCGTCCGCCCGGGCGTAGTCGTCCTCGTCGTACCCGTTGGTAATCAATTCCACCGGCGTGGGCGTCATCGCACGAAATTCATCCTGCACCATCGGCGATACGGCCACCACCCGCGAAGCCTCATCCAGCACTTGCTTTTCGAGTCGTTCGTGGCGGCGGCGGGCACAGGCCGTCAAGGAAAGATGCTTGAAATAAAAGACTTTCGTCCACGGGTCGCGGAAGTCCGCCACCCACGGCAAAGCGGTCTTGCGGGCCAGCGCCCGGGCAATCAGGTGCATCGTATGCGGCGGTCCGGTGCTGACGATGGCATCCACCGGGTGTTCGCGCAAATAATGCTGCAAAAAACGCACGCTGGGCCCCACCCACAGGCATTTGGGGTCAGGAATGAACAGATTGCCCCGCAGCCATAGGGCGATGCGTCCGGCGAGGCTCCGCTGGCCCGCATCCACCGTGTTGACCTTCGGTGCCGCCGCCTTTTCCCGACGGAACAATTTTGCATACAAGCCGTAGGGCTCGAAAATGTGCGTGCGAATGACCTCTACGCCGGCCACCTCCGCTGCAAGGCTCTCGTCCCAGGCGGGGGCCTCAGGGTTGGAGGGCGTGTAAACGACAGGCTCCCAGCCCATTTCGGGAAGGTATTTGGCAAATTTCACCCAACGCTGAACGCCGCTCCCTCCGGAAGGGGGCCAATAGTAGGATATGATTAATACGCGACGCATAGCCATTTTCGCATCGTTTCACACAAGGATACCCCACAAAGGTAAAAAATTTTTGCTACTTTTGCAGATTGAATCAATGTCAAACTTATATAAAAATAATACGAATATGGAATTCCAATCAGTAAATAAATTGTATCAGGAACAATTCGTCCGCCATTGGACGCGTCCCGCCGTCTCCGATCTGCTGGGTGAAACCTTCAGTTTCGAGGATGTGTGCAACCACATTGCCCGTTACCATCTCTTCTATGAGTTGGCCGGCATTGTTCCGGGAGACAAGATTGCCTTGTGCGGACAGAACTCCACGGGTTGGGCCATCGGTTTCCTGGCGACGATGACCTACGGGGCCGTGCCCGTTCCCATCCTCAATGATTTTACACCGGACAATGTCCGTCACCTGCTTGAGCACTCGGACGCCCGTTTCCTGCTGACCGACGCCGGTATTCTCCGAGGGTTGGACGGGAATGTTCCCGACAACATCGAAGCGATTATCAATGTCAAGGGCATCAAACTTTTCTCGGCCAGGCGCAAGGAGGTCGAAGCCGCCCTCGTACGCAGTGAAGAACTGTTCAAGGAGCGTTACCCCTACGGACTGAAAAAAGAAGATGTCCGCTTCTATGAAGACAGCGCGGAAGAACTGGCCCTGATCAACTATACTTCGGGCACCTCCGGCTTTTCCAAAGGCGTAATGATTCCCTACCGGGCCGTCTGGTCCAACCTGTACTTCGCCCACTATGTGGCGGAACCGTGGCTCAACGAAAATCACTCGATCGTATCGATGCTTCCGATGGCGCATATGTACGGTATGATGTTCGAATTCCTTTTCGAAATCTGCTACGGAGCCCACGTCATCTTTCTGGGGAAAACGCCCAGCCCGAAAATCATCCTCGGCGCCTTCGCGCAAGTCCGTCCCGACCTCATCGTCACCGTTCCGCTGGTCATTGAAAAAATCTATAAGACCAAAATCAAAGAAATCATCAAAAAGGTCAAATTCCTGTTGGGAGTGCCGGTGGTCAACAACATCATCCGTGACGAAATCCGCAAGAAAGTGGAACAGAGTTTCGGCGGACGCTTCGAGGAGGTGATTATGGGCGGCGCCGCCTTCAATCCCGAGGCGGAAAAATTCTTCCACGACATCAAGTTCCATTACACGGTCGGTTATGGGATGACCGAGTGCGCCCCCATCATCGCCTACGCCCATTATGACAAGGTCAAACTCTACTCTTGCGGCCAGGCGGCCCCCAATATGGAAATCCGCATCGTGTCCCGGGACCCGGCAACCATTCCGGGAGAAGTGGAAGTACGGGGCGCCAATGTATTTCTCGGTTATTACAAGAACCCCGAGGCGACCGCAGAGGCGTTTACCGAAGATGGCTGGTTCCGCACCGGCGATATCGGCATTCTGGACCAGGACGGTTACCTCTTCCTGCGCGGCCGTTCCAAGTGTATGATTCTCGGCCCGAACGGACAGAACATTTATCCCGAGGAAATCGAGTACGCCATCAACAATTTCCCGATGATCAGCGACTGTCTGGTCATCGACGACGAAGGTACGCTGGTCGCCCTGGTGTATCCCGATTTCGCCGCCGGAGAAAAGGCGGGACTGGACGCCGATGCCGTGAAAGCAAAGATTCAGGCGTTGCTTCCCGAAATCAACCGCCAACTTCCCGTCTATTCCAAGATCAAACGGATTGAATGCCGGGACGAAGATTTTGAGCGCACGCCCAAGAAGAGCATCCGCCGCTACCTGTATCAGAAAAAATAAATGTCAAAATGATTGTACACTCGCTGAGCGAATTGATTGGAAACACCCCCTTGCTGGAGGTGCATCCTTTCCCCGGCCAGCAAGCAAGACTGCTGGTCAAAATCGAAGCGTTCAATCCGGGCGGCAGCGTCAAAGACCGCGTGGCTTTGGCGATGATTGAAGAGGCCGAAAAGCAGGGCCGGCTCCGTCCCGGGGCCACCATCATCGAGCCGACCAGCGGAAACACCGGCGTCGGCCTGGCCTGGGTGGGCCGCAGCAAAGGATACAAAGTCATCCTGACGATGCCCGATACGATGAGCCAGGAACGGCGAAGCCTGCTCAAGGCTTTCGGAGCGAAGTTGGAACTGACACCGGGGAGCGCCGGTATGAAAGGGGCCATCGCCCGGGCCGGGGAACTGCGCGACAGCACCCCGGGCGCCGTGATTCTGGGACAGTTCACCAACCCGGCCAATCCCGCCGCCCACGAAAGGACGACGGGCGAGGAAATCTGGCGGGACACGGAAGGAAAGGTGGATATTTTCGTGGCGGGTGCCGGGACCGGCGGAACGGTGAGCGGCACAGGCCGCGCTTTGAAAAAGCACAATCCGTCCGTACGGATTGTCGCCGTGGAGCCGGCATCGTCGGCGGTGTTGTCCGGCCAGCCTGCCGGCAAGCACAAAATCCAGGGCATCGGGGCCGGTTTTGTTCCTGAGACCTATGATGCGACGGTGGTGGACGCGGTTTGCCCTGTCAGCGACGAAGACGCCTATGCGGCCGCCCGTCTGCTGGCCGAACACGAAGGACTGCTCGTCGGCATCTCTTCCGGAGCCGCTTTCAGCGCCGCCCTTGCGATGGCCCGCGACAAAGTGAACGCCGGAAAAACCATTGTGACGTTGCTCCCGGACACGGGCGAACGCTACCTTTCGACTGATTTATTTGCTTAGGTAAGAGATGAAATCCCGCAAATCGACCGCCAAAGCCCTGGCCGAAATGATGGACGCGCTCAACGATGCCGTCTTTCCCGAATACGCCGACCAAGATCCGGCGCTCGCACCCGGACGCATTCATCGCGCCTTGCAATCCCTCTCCGATGCAAGCGTCGCCGATGCCTTCGTGGAGACGATTCCCGAAATCAAGCGCCTGCTGCAAACCGATGTGGCGGCCATTGAAGCCAACGATCCGGCGGCCTCCGACCAGAAGGAAGTGGTCTTCTGCTACCCTTCCATCAAAGCCATCCTTTATTATCGGGCCGCCCACATCCTGCTCGGACTGAAGGTGCCGGTCCTGCCGCGTATGCTCACCGAATACGCCCATTCCATCACGGGTATCGACATCCATCCGGGAGCGACCATCGGCGAGTATTTCGCCATCGACCACGGCACGGGCACGGTCATCGGAGAGACGGCCATCATCGGCAACCACGTCACTTTGTACCAGGGTGTGACGCTGGGCGCCAAGAATTTCAGTTATGACGAAAACGGGCGGCCGAGGGATATTCCCCGCCACCCGATTGTAGAAGATAATGTAACGGTGTATTCCAACGCTTCGCTGCTGGGACGCATCACCATCGGCACCGGCTCCATCATCGGCGGCAACGTCTGGCTCACCCATTCCGTTCCGCCCCATTCCCGCATTCTCCAAAGCCACTACCGCGAGGCCTTCTTCAAAGACGGAGAAGGGATTTAGCCCCCCCCCCCGGAAGTTTTTAGACTTCCCAGGCACCGCCTTTTTCAAAGACTGGATTGACGATGGCGTCATAGAAGCCACCGCGCTTGGCCAGGTCGAGCAAGTTGTAGCGATAACGCATCAATTGCACAATAGGGAACATATCCCGCAGTTGCTCACGGCTGACACCAATCATCGAAGGGTCGTAGGGCGCGCCCGCCTTCTTGAAAGCGTCCTGCATCTTTTTAAACGGCCACACCTGTCCTTTGAGTTTATCCTTGAAGGCGGGCCATTCCACCTTGAGTTTTTCCAACTGGCGGCGAACCTCTTCCTTGTCCTGGTATTTTTCGGTAATTTGACTGTAGCCGAGTTTGGGCGCAGGAAAATCCTTGAAAAGTTCCAGGGCCCGCTGCTGCTCCTGTTCGAGCGTGGGCCAGGCATTGACGCAGGCATCCACATCAATCCGGGTAAGGTCCAATTTGAAGAGTTCGTCAAAAACAGCACACATCGTCATCGTACCGACGGCCACTTGAAAACCATGGGACTGGAGTTTGCCGTTGAAACGGTGCTCCGTCATATCCAGGATATGACTGAAAAGGTGGTCGCAGCAGGAGGCGGGACGGGAGGACCGGGCCGCCTGCATCGCGATGCCGCTGAGAGTCAAACCTTCAAAGATGTCCGCAATGGC
>CAMJRT010000110.1 GCA_946408295.1 uncultured Bacteroidales bacterium | reverse complement strand
CGATCTGGGGGTCGGAGAAGGTCAGCCAGATTTCGGACACCTCGCCGGGACCGAAAAGGGAGCCGATAAATTCAATGCGGGTGCGCAGGAAACCGACATTCCTAAGGCCCATCCGGGTGGCCATTTTGGCACCTTTCCACATCCGGGCGCCTTTGATATCGACGCCGATGTAGTTGATTTCGGGGTGACGGAGGGCCAGGGCGATGGTGTAGTCGCCTTTGCCGCAGCCCAGTTCCAGGACAATGGGATGGTCGTTGTGGAAGAAGTCACGGCCCCAGTTCCCTTTCAAGGGATGGTCAAGCAGGGCCGGGCAGGACAATCCGGACGACGCTTTATCCAGCACCTGATTGAGGGCGGGCTGGATGAGACAGTCGAACGTTTCGTTTTCTGCGAATTTCTGCAATTTTCCTTTGCTCATCCCTGCGAGTCGTTACCACCGGCCTGACCGCCGCCCTGCGAGCCGCTGCCTCCGCGTTGGCCCTTGTTTTTGTGGCGTTTCTTTTTCTTGCGGGTCGGGTCGAAACGGGTGATACTCCCCTCCCCGACCGCCGTCACAAATTCGGGCGCCGCCGGTTCGATGCCGGCTTTGAGGGAAGCAGGTTTTTCGCCGGCGCGATTGAGCCGGATGATTTCGCGCACTTCTTCGGCCGAAAGCGGATAGAGGTTGGCCAGCGAACCCTTGTCGTAAGAGAAATACAGTACCTCGCGCAGGATGTCCGTTTTCATCAAGAAGGCCTGGCCGTCCTCAAATTCGAGGGGCTCGGTCACGCGGGGAATGCGGGTGCGGGCATCCGCGTAGTTGGCCGTCTCATAATTGAGGCAGCATTTGAGTTTGCCGCACTGCCCGGCGAGTTTCTGGGGATTGAGCGACAAATCCTGCACCTTGGCGGCCGAGGTCGAGATCGACTGGAAAGTACAGATATAATTGGAGCAGCAGAGTTCGCGTCCGCAAATGCCCAGGCCGCCGATAAGTCCGGCCTCCTGACGGGCGCCGATTTGCTTCATCTCCACGCGGATTTTGAATTCTTCGGCAAAGCGCTTGATCAGTTGGCGGAAATCCACCCGGTTGTCCGCAATGTAGTAGAAGATGGCCTTGGTGCCGTCTCCCTGGAACTCCACATCACCGATTTTCATATCCAGACCGAGTTCCGCAGCAATTTGACGGGAGCGAATCATCGTATCCTGCTCGCGCCAGGTAGCCTCCATCCATTTTTCCAAATCAAACGACTTGGCCTTGCGGTAAATCTTTTTGATATCGGGCGAATCGGGAGCCATCTTCTTGGCGGCCATCTGGCGCATTACGATGGGCCCTTCCAGGGTCACGATGCCGAGGTCGTGGCCGGTCATCGCCTCTACGATGACGAAATCGCCGACTTTGAGCGTCTGGCCGGAGGTATTGCGATAAATCCCTTTGCGCGTATTTTTGAAACGCACCTCGAAGAGGTCCTTGCAATCCTGCTGGCTCACGCCCTGAAGCCAGTCGTACACCTCCAGTTTGCAGCATCCGTGGCGGTAATCCACTTGAGGCTGACTGGTATTCTCCCCCGTGATGATACAACCACGGGAGCAATCATATCGTTTGTTTTCGTTATCTCTTTCCATAATCTATAAAGTCCGGAACTAAACCCGGTTGATATTGACACTCATCCGGTCAACCAAGTCCGTAAAGAGTATCTTTTGACTAACATTTCTGTCTATGTAATAGACCGTTTTGTCTAAAAACGGCTGCATACGGGAGGCAAATTTCGGAGAGACCCTGCCCGCCAGCCTCTTGCAAATCTCTCCGCGGGAAGCCGTCGCATAGGACAGGTCCTCCATCTGCTGCTGCATCAGAAAAATCTTCCGGAGCATATCGGAAACAAAGATACAAAAAGCTTTTTGTTTCTCACGGGAGGAAAGCGCGGCAATCTCCTCGCCGACCGCCCAGGCATCCACCAGACGGCCATCCAACAAGGATTCCATCAGTTGGGTGAACCATTGCTCGAATGGCCGGGTGTCGTCCCCGCTGCGTAAGGCATAGAGGGCCGCTCCGAGGCTTCCGCCGCACACCCGCGCTTGCTCCGCCGCTTCGGGACGCAGAGAGGCCGGATCCGACGGGGAAGGGCCGGCACCATACCCTCGAGCCGCCAGCGCGAAGGCCACTTCATCCGGAGACAAAGGCGGAATCCGCAGGGTCTGACAACGGGAAAAAATGGTCTTCAGCACTTTCTGGGGCTGATGGGTGATGAAGAGAAAGAGCGTCTTTTCCGGCGGTTCCTCCACCAGTTTCAGCAACTTGTTGGCCGCTTCGAGCCGCAGCGTCTCCGGCAGATAGAAAATGACGAACTTCCACCCACCCTCAATCGAAGTCAGGGAGAGGACGCGCGAGAGTTCTTTGGCTTCGGCCACATTCACATCCCAGGATTTGTTCTCCAGGCCGATGGCTTCCATCAGTTGGGATTCGAGAAAATAGGGATTCTCCACGGCCAGCGCCCGGAAATCCTCCATATATACATCGGAAATGATGTTCTCCGCCTTGGTCTTGCCGCTTTTGCTGCCGGTGTTGGTCGGAAAAACAAAATGCAGGTCGGGATGAATCAGTTTGGCCATACGGTGGCAGGAAGGACAATGGCCGCAACTGTCCCCGTTCACAGGATGTTCGCAGGCCAGATACTGGGCATAAGCCCAAGCCAGGGCCAGGGCCCCTCAACCGTCATTCTCATAGAGAAGCATCGCGTGGGCGACCCGGCCGGAATCCGCCATTCCCGCCAGCGCCTTTTTCAGGGCGTCATACCCCGCAATGTCTGCAAATCTCATAACTTTCTGTCTCCGATATAATGCGCCAAATACTGCAAACCCTCTTTCCAAACGCCGTCCGGAAACACCTCCAACGCCGAAAGGGCCTCGTTCAAAAAGCCTTCCAAGCGGTGCTGGGCCGATTCGATACCGTTGTGTTCTCGCACATAGGCCGGAACGCGCTCCCGAATATCGGCGGCCCCGTCCACGATGGCCGCCCGCAACTGCGCTTCTCCCAGATGGGACGCATTTTCAAACGCGCACAACAAAGGTAGCGTAATTTTCTTTTCCGTAATGTCTTCACAGGAAGGTTTTCCGGTATTCCACTCGGGCGAATAATCAAAAATGTCATCCCGAATTTGGAAGGCCAGGCCGATGTTGCGGGCGTAGGTGGCGGCAGCGGACAGGAAAGATTCGTCGGCCCCCACCGAACAAGCGCCGGATACCGCACAAGCTTCAAAGAGAGAAGCGGTCTTGGCATAAATCACCCGCAAGTAGGCGGCTTCATCGGTATCTCCGGAGGCGGCCTTTTCCAGTTGCAACATCTCCCCTTCCGCCAGATCGCGAAGGGTTTTGGTAAAGATGCGGATGACACGGGGGTCAAAATCCTCCGGTCCGACAATGGCATCGACGGCCCGCGACAACCAATAGTCGCCCAGCAGGACGGAGACATCGGCTCCGTACCGGAGACGGACGGTGGGACGGCCGCGGCGCAGGTCGCTGGCGTCTGCCACATCATCGTGCAGCAGGGTGGCGTTGTGCAGCAACTCCCCCGCCACGGCATAGCGCAGGGTCAGGTCGGGCAACTGCCTGCCGGGAGCGGCATCCGCCCCGAAAGTCGATGCCGCCGCCTCCGGCGAAGATGAGATGCAAGCCCTGGCGACGAGCAGACAGAGCAGCGGACGCAACTGTTTGCCCGCGTGCGACAGCATCTCGTCATTGAGATGACACAAGTAGGAGACATCGCTGCCCAACTGCCGTTTAAGGCAATCCTGAAAGGCACACCAATCCCCTTTGAGCAAATCTTTGAGCTGCTGCGCATCCATCGGAAACTCGACAATCGTTCTAAGTGTGACTAATAACTCTGCTCGATGTTCCAGACGAAACAACGCAGCCCGAGAGCGGGCGCCGCTTCGTCCTTCTCTTTCATCATCGCCAGAATCGGCGCCACTTTGTCGTCCGGCACGAAAGTCAGGACGGCATCGTTGTGGGTGGGCCAGGCGTGGGAACCTTCGTGCGGCTCACCGTCCACGCTGCCCCGGCCCCGGATGCCCGGCCACTGGGTATACCCCCGCACGCCGGCTTCTTCAATCGCCTCCACAATCTCGCTGTAGTAGGCCTGGTTGTATGTGATAAAAATGGCTTTCATATTCGTTCGTCGGGCTATTTCGCCGCTTTCAGTTTACGCTGTTTCGCTTTCTCCTGCCAGGTGGCAAAAGAGGTATAAATCACCGGAATCAGTACCAAAGTAATCAAGGTGGAGATGGAAAGTCCCCAGGCGACCGTCACGCCCAGACCGTTCCAGAGTTCGGCGCCTTCCCCTTTTCCGATGGCCATCGGAATCATACCCAGCACGGTGGTCAAGGTGGTCATCAGAATCGGGCGCAGACGGCTGCGGGCCGCCGTCACCACACTGTCTTTGATGGCCATTCCCCGTTCACGGCAGAGGATAGTGTAGTCAATGAGCACGATACCGTTCTTCACCACGATACCCATCAGGATGATGATACCGATCATCCCCATCACGCTGATGGCCGTATTGGAAACAAAACTGCCGACCAGCACGCCGGTGAGCGCGAAAGGAATGCTGAACATAATCACGAAGGGGCTCATCAGCGACTCGAACTGGGCGGCCATCACGATGTATACCAGAATCACGATGAGAATGAGCAGGGTGAGCAGGTCCCCGAAGGCTTCCTGCTGGTCTTCGTAGTCACCCGCCACCATCACCATCACCTCGGAAGGGATATCGGTCGCGTCAATGACTTCCTGGCTCTTGGCCACCACATCGGAGAGCGCCGCATTTTTGGCGGCCATCCCGGTCACCATCACCATACGCTCGCGGTCCTTGCGGATAATCTGGGGCGGCGTGCGCGTCTCGACGATCTTCCCGAGGTCTTTGATACGGATACCTTTGCCGGCATTGTTGTAGAT
>CAMJRT010000109.1 GCA_946408295.1 uncultured Bacteroidales bacterium | reverse complement strand
TCCAGACATCGGTTTCATAGCCGAAAGTCGCAAAATCACGGTCTGATTCATAGACCAGCGACGCGGTCTTGACGAAAATCGAGTCCGTGAACATATTGACATCGTTCTCGAAGGTGAAAACCTTGATTTTCGAGTCATAGGTACCGTCTTCGCTCTCTATCAACTGGCCATCCTTGTCACGCATCGCCCCTCCGTTCGCAAAAACGGCCACACTATCTTTGGTATTGTAATCCAAGTGACGGGTACGCAGCACATTGCGGTCCTCATCCTGCAACTGTACCAGCGAGCCCCGGAACTCGGCCAGGTCCTTATCCACCCAATAAATCAACTTGTCACTGGTGAGTTGGGTACGCTCCTGCAAAATCTTCACATGACCGATGGCGTTGATGTGGCGTTCATCCACATACCAATACGCCGTATCACAAATCAGGTAGGTGTTGTTGTGCAGGAAGGTGACGGGATCCTCCGGCGTACCGAAAGCCTTGCGGACCGTTGCCCCTTCGATGTCAAGGGAGTGCAAACTGAGGGCCCGCAACAAACGCACGATGCTGTCTTCCGGCTCATCCTTGGAAGCGTTGGCCGGACGGGAAGATTTGGCACGCGGACGGGTTTCGTCTGAAGCCGGCGACTTGCCCGCCGACAGCACCGACAGGCCCATCAGCAGGCAGAAAGCGACAAGGAGTATGGCACGTAGAACCCTCAAGGCCGGATTTTAGCAAGAAAGCCTTCCCGTTCAAAAGGACAATCCTTGAAAATCGGGTCGATAATAATATGCGTCGTGGCGATTTTTTCATTGATGAACGCCTCAATCGCCTCCATCGACTTTTTCTGCTTGGCCATATTGGAAAGCAAGTCGTAATCATTTTCGTAAGAAGCCGGATGGGCCTCCACCCGCTGGTCCAGGCGAACGATTTTATAGACGGTATTGCCGTTGCGGCCTTCGTTGTCCAAAGACTCGATGGGCTTGGAGATATCTCCTTCGTTCAAATAACGGACGGCTTCGTAGTCCTGCGGTTTGAGCCGGTCGATTTCAAAATAAGCGGAACCGGTCTGCGAGTCGCACATCTGCCCGCCGTTGGTGCGGGTGGCAGGGTCCTGGGAATAGAATTTCGCGGCCATGGAGAAAGAAACCGCTCCGTTTTCTATCTCGGTCTTGAGACTGTCGAGGATTTTGAACGCCTTCTCGCGGTCCTCGCTGGTGTATTCGGGCTTGAGCAGGATATGACGGGCATTGAACATATCCCCCTTCTTTTCAATCACTTGAATAATATGGAAACCATCGGGCGTCTCCACAATCTGAGACACGATACCGGGCTTGAGCGACATGGCTGCATCCGAGAAAACCGGCCAGAAAATAGCCTTGGACGCCATCCCCAACTCGCCGCCTTTGCGCGCACTGCCCGGGTCCTTGGAATAGAGGCGGGCCAGCATCGAGAAACTTTCGCCGGCAATGATACGCTCACGCAGCGCCAGCAGACGCTCCCGACAGGCCATATTGGCCGCTTCGCGGTCGGGGTAGATGCAAATCTGGCTGAGTTTGTATTTGACGGGTACAATCGGAAGGTCTTCCTTCTTGGTCGTATCCAGCATCTGCTTGACATCGAGGGGGGTGATTTCATCAATCGCCTGCGCCACCTTCCCCTGCATCTGCTGGGTCAGGGACTGTTCCTCAATATTTTTCCGCCACTCTTGACGAATTTTATAGAGCGATTTTCCGAAATACTCTTCCATCTCTTTCTCGCCGCCGAGCGAAGTCTTGACCTGGGCGACACGGTTGGCCAACTCGCTTTCCACCATATCCTGATTGACCTTGAGAGAGTCGATGCGCGACTGCATCAGAAAGAGTTTGGTCACCAGCATCTGTTCCAGCAGTTCGCAACGGACATTGCGGTCGGAAGACATTCCCTGCGCCCGCATCATCTGTACCTCCTGTTCTATCTGGCTGATGGTAATCATCTCGTTTCCGACAACGGCCACGGTCTTGTCAATCAGGCCGCCGGGATACTGCTGGGCCGGGAGCGCTGTCGCCACCAGCAGGCCGCAGAGCAGCACAATCAAGGGAAGACTACTTTTTTGTTTCTTCATATATCTCAAATTCACCATTTTGACGCGCTTGTTCGAGCAGTTCCCGCTCCAAATCCAGCATCAACTTACGCTTGCGCAAGGAGAGCAAGGTTTCTTTGACGGACTGCTGGCAAAACTCCAGGGGAGCCTGCAAACCCGAGCGCATATAATCCACAAAATAAATCATATAGAGCCGGCCGGACTCATCATCCACTTCGGCATAATTGCGGTTCATCCGCGAAAGGATCGTACCATAATCCACACCCACCTGCCGGCCGATATCCACCAGATTCATCCATTCGGAAGAATGGTCGATATACTTATCCGCCAGCACATAAGAAAGGGTGTCCAATTCCGCCAGCAGAGACGGGTCGCTTGTCGTCAGCAAGCCTTTGAGATGCTCCTTATGGGGCGATTCGGAAGAAATCCGCAGAATCCGGCATTTGGCAATGGGCAAATCGAGGATATAGTTTTTCAAATGCGCGTCATAATACGCCTTGACCTCTTCCTCCGACACCTCGCGGGAAAGTCGTTGGGCAACATAAAGTTGCTCGTAACGATAACGCAGCAAAGAACGGCGATAACTCTCCAATTCCCGGGTCACATCCTGTTCTTCCGGGGACAATTGCTGTTCGGCAATGTCCAGAAAAATATGGTCAGAGGCCCAGGAGTTGATATACTGACGGGCCATCAACAGGCTGTCCTGCTCGGGAAGACCGGTCGGGATGAGTTTCACCACCTCGCTTTTGTACAACTTGTGGTTCCCCACCTTGGCTACGACCGAGTCGTCGTGCAATATGGAGGAAAACAGTTGGCAGGAGGCGACCCCGCAGGCCACCGCCATCAAAAGCCCTATGTTTCTAAACCGCATCCGATTCCTTTTTAACATACAAAGATACGTAAAAAAATCAACTCAATACAACCAGTACTTTTGGGAGGCGTTGCGGAAGGAGTCGGCGGCGCTCATCCACAGGAGGGTGATGTCCGCCACTTTGTGGCGTTGGGCGAACAGGGTACGCACCCGGTCCGAGCCGCAGCATTTGTCGAAAAGGCCCACCCGGCGGGAAGGATGGAAGGCCTTGTTGTCGGGATAAAGTTCCGCGAGTGCCTGCATCACATAGAACTGCGTCAATGTCACGCAGGCCGCTTCATAGTCCGTAAAAAAGAACTGCACCCCGTGGATGATTTTCCCCGCGCAGGACCCGCTCATCGGCTTGTAATGGATGACGCGGAAGGCCGTCCCGGGCAGGTCGTAGGAATCCAGCAGGGCTTTGAGTTTCTCGGCATCAATCCACTCGGCGGCAAAGACGCCGAAGGGCAGGGTGTAGCCGATACCCACCTGGATAAAACCATAGAGTTCCCCGCACAGGCCGCTGGCGGGATAGTTTTTGGCCGCATCCGGCGTAGGGATGTTGGGTGAGGGCAAAATCCAAGGCAGGCCGGTGTCGGCGTACAGCATATCGCGCGTCCAACCCTCCATCGGGACCACCGTGAGTTTGCATTTGATATGCGGCTGGTCTCCTTTCTGGTCGCGGTTCATTCCTTCTTCGTTAATCATCTGCGCCAATTCCCCTACCGTCAGCCCGTAGAGATAGGGAATCTCGTATTGGCTGACAAACGAGAACCAAGGCTGTTCCACCAGGCAGCCTTCCACTTTCAGGCCGCCTTGCGGATTGGGCCGGTCGAGCACCACCACTTCGATGCCCAGTTCCCCGCAAGCACGCATCGTCAGGCCCAGGGTGCTGATGAAAGTATAGGAACGGGTACCCACATCCTGGATGTCATAGACCATCACATCGATGCCCTTGAGCATTTCCGGCGTAGGTTTGCGCGTCGCCCCGTACAAGGAATAGACGGGCAGGCCGGTCTTCTCGTCGATGCTGTCCGCCACCTTTCCTCCCGCATAGACATCGCCGCGCACTCCGTGTTCCGGGCCGTACAACGCCACCAGATTCACCTCGGGGGCCTTTTGAAAAATTTCTATGGTCGATACAAGTTGGCGGTCCACCCCGCTGGGGTTGGTCAGCAAGCCCACGCGCTTGCCCTTGAGGATGTCAAATCCCCGGTCCCGGAGCACTTCCACGCCCGGTTTGACCGAAGCCGCAGCCTGCAGGGAAAGCAGCGCGAACAACAAAAGAAGCGTTCTTTTCATTTTCCAAATTTTGCATCAATCGGCCGCCGCGCTGCAAAAGTCACGCCGACCGTACACAGACAGCACACCATCACCATCACAAAGAAGCCCGTGTAGCCAAGCCATTGCTGCATATATCCGGCGATGAGTCCCGGCAGCATCATACTCAGGGCCATAAATCCGGTACAAAGGGCATAGTGCGAGGTCTTGTACTCCCCTTGCGAGAACCAGATGAGATAGAGCATATAGGCGGTGAAACCGAAGCCATAGCCGAACTGGTCGAGGGCCACCAAAGAACCGATGACCCACAGGCTGGTGGGCTGGAATACGGCCATATACAGATAGACGCCGCAAGGCAGGGCCAGGCTCAGCGCCATCGGCCAGAGCGATTTTTTCAAACCCCATTTCCCGCAGGCCAGACCGCCCAGGATACCTCCGAGCGTGAGCGCGATGACCCCGATGGTCCCGTAGAGCAAGCCTACATCCGCCGTACTCAGCCCCAGTCCGCCGACTTCGCGGCCATCCAGCATAAAAGGGGTGAGCATCTTGACCGAAAACGCCTCCGGAAGGCGATACAGCAGCATAAAAGCGAGGGCCACCCCTATTTTGCTCCGGACAAAGAACAAATAAAAAGTGCGCCCGAATTCTTTGAAGACCTGTCCGAGAGAAGGTCTCTCGCCACGAACGGCTTCTTTCTTGGGCAGGGTGAACCAGTGCCAGACAGAAAGGAAGGCCAGCAAGGCAGCGCATACGAACATCGTCATCCGCCAGGCCTTGGGCACATC
>CAMJRT010000108.1 GCA_946408295.1 uncultured Bacteroidales bacterium | reverse complement strand
ACTCCGACACGTTGCCCATGTTCTCGTAGAGCGACAGTTTGTCGTCTATCTGCAGGCCGCTGTAGTCGCGCCACTTGTCAGGATAGCCGATCTTGATGATGAAGTTGGAAAGTTTCTCCTGCGCCTTCACCTTGGTCGAATCGCTCATCCAGTCGAGCGCGGCGATGTGCTCTCCCCAAGCCTGCTGCAAGTTCTTGACCAACTTGAGCATCTGGTTCTTGGAACTCTCCGGGAAATACTTTTGGACATACATACGGCCGACCGCTTCGCCCAAAATGCCGTTGGGAACGGACATCGCCCGCTTCCAGCGCGGCTTGGGCTCCTGGATACCGGACATCTGGCGGGAATAGAACTCGAAACTGGCATCGTAGAAGTCATCGCTGACCGCACCGCAGGCTCCGCTGACCAGATGGGCGGTCAGGTAATCTTTGAGCACCTGCACGTCGGTCTTGGCAAAGTATTCGGCGAAAGCCTTGAAGTAGGACGGCTCGCAAACGACGAAGAAGGGCTGGTCGGGAATGCCCCGGGCGGCAAAATAAGAAGCGAAGTCAAAGCCCGGGAAGGCCTCGGCCAACTGCTCCTTCGAGTAGGGGTTGTACTGGGCGGCGATGTCGCGTTCCTGCTCCCGGCTCCAGGAGACTTCCGCGATGAAATCTTCCACCGCCAAGGTGTTGGCAGCCATTTCTTCCGCCCTTTCCAGACCGGCCAGCCGGAGCACCTTGATCAAGAACTGACGGTAGCCCTCGCGAATGGCAGCGTTCTCCTTTTTCAGATAATAATCCCGGTCGCCGATGCCCAGGCCGCCTTGCCCGAGATAGAGAATCTGGCTGTCGCTGTCCTGCAAGTCGGACTCCACATAAGCACCGAAGAAACCGCCTTCCGCGTCCTGATGCGTTTTGGCCAGCAGGGCGACCAACGCGGCTTTGTCCCCGACAGCCGCGATTTCATCCAGATACGGCTTGAGCGGAGCGGCTCCCTCGGCATTCAGGCGCGTCGAATCCAGCCCCTGTTTGTAGAGGTCGACGATTTTACGCTCTACGCTGCCGGCCTTCGTTTTCATCGTGGTCATCGACGCAAAAAGGTCGTTCAGCCGGGTGATGTTGGTCTCGCGCAATTCATCGAAAGAGCCGAAACGGGCAAATTCCGGTTTCAGCGGGTTGTTTTTCTGCCAACCTCCGGTCGCATACCGGTAAAAATCCTCTCCGGGCGAGACGGTCGTATCCAGATTGGACAAATCAAATGCGGGAACTTTTTCCCTCCCCTCTCCACACGAAAGGGCCATCATCAAAGGAATCATCATTACAAGAATCTTTTTCATATACCTCAATATTTGTCATATCCGAACCACAAATATAACATATTTTTCGTAAATTTGTAAGATTTATCGCAACAAAACAGTTTCATCAAACAGAAAAGCCCCTTGGCTGCCTCCAAAGACATATTGCTCGCCAAAATACGAGACGGGTCGGCGATGACCGGGCAGGAGCAACTCCGCCTGAGTTTTCTGCTGTGCCTGCCGGCCATTCTGGCGCAGTTCTCCACCATACTGATGGAATATATCGATGCAGGAATGGTGGGACGGCTCGGCGCCGAACAGGCCGCCGCCATCGGACTGGTTTCTACGACCTCCTGGATTTTCGGCGGATTCTGCATCGCCAGCAGCAGCGGTTTCACGGTACAGGTGGCCCAGCGCATCGGGGCCGGTGATTTCGTCGGCGCCCGCAGCGTCCTGCGCAAAGCCTTCACGTCCCTGCTGATTTTCAGTTCCGCCCTGGCCCTGCTGGGGGTGGCCATCAGCGGCCCCCTTCCCCGCTGGCTGGGCGGCGGGATGGAACTTTGGAGCGACGCGAGCGCCTATTTTGCCATCCATATGGCCTTCCTGCCGATGATGCAACTTTGCTATACGAGCGGGATGATGCTCGAAGCGGCCGGCAATATGAAAATCCCCAGCCTCTGCAATGTGCTGATGTGCCTGATGGATGTCGGTTTCAATTACCTCTTTATCTATGGGATGGGGATGGGCGTCAAGGGCGCGGCCATCGGCACCGGCCTTTCCCATCTGCTGACGGCATTGGTGATGTTGTGGTTCCTGCTGGAACGCTCGCCAGAATTGAGCCTGCGGCTGGACCGTCTTCACACAAACGCTGAGGGCGGGACCGCCGCCACCCCCGCAGACCGGAGTTTCATCCCGGATGAAGATACCTTGCAGACGGCTTTCGGTATCTGCGGACCGATGTGGCTGCAAAATATCGTGATGCGGGGGGCCTACCTCATCAGCACCTTGATAGTGGCACCGCTGGGTACCATCGCCATCGCCGCCAATGCCTTTGCCATTATTGCGGAGAGTTTCTGCTATATGCCCGGTTATGGAATGGAAGAGGCCGTCACCACGCTGGTGGGACAGAGCGTCGGCGCCCGCCGCAAGGAACTCGCCCGCCGTTTCGCCCACATTTCGACCGCGGCGGGCGCCCTGATGATGACCGGGCTGGCCGTGCTGATGTACGCTTTTGCCCCGCAGATGATGGGGCTGCTGACCACCGACGGGGAAGTCATCGCGCTTGGGGCACGCGTTTTGCGTATCGAGGCCTTCGCCGAACTGATGTACGGCGTTTCCATTGTGGCCTACGGAGCCTGCGTGGGTGCGGGTGACACCCTGATGCCCAGCGTAATGAACTTCGCCAGTATGTGGGTGGTCCGCATCGGGCTGGCCCTCGTGCTCACCCCGCGTTTCGGCCTGGTGGGCTACTGGGTGGCGATGTGCATCGAACTGAATGTGCGCGGCCTGCTCTTCGCGGGACGGATTTCCGGGCACAAATGGTTGGAAAAAGATATTTTGAACAAAGAAAAACGAACGATATGGAAAAGACAGAAAAAGTCCGTATAATCGGACAGGAATATGAGGGGGAACGCCCGCTGTATGGCAGTTCCGATATGTATCTGGAGGATGTCACCGTCCACGCCGGCGAGTCCGCCATCAAGGAATCGAAGGACATCGAGGCCGTCCGCTGCCGGTTCGAGGGGAAATATCCCTTCTGGGAATGTGACCGCTTCACCATCCGGAACTGTCATTTCACGGAAGGAGCCCGCGCCGCCATCTGGTACTCGCGGGACGGGGAAATGAGCGACTGCCTGGTGGAAGCGCCCAAGATGTTCCGGGAAATGAACGGACTTCGTCTGGCCCGCGTCCGATTCCCCCACGCCCACGAGACGCTCTGGCGTTGCCGGGACATCCGAATGGAAGATGTCGAGGCGCAGGAGGGCGATTACATTTTTATGCACAGCGGCGACATCGAGATTGACCGTTTCCACCTGCTGGGAAACTATTCTTTCCAATACTGCAAGAATATCGTCATCCGCAACTCCGATTTGCAGACCAAAGACGCGTTCTGGGAGACGGAAAATGTCACGGTCTATGATTCGGTCATCAACGGGGAGTATCTGGGCTGGTATTCCAAAAACCTGCGGCTGGTCCGTTGCCACATCGGCGGCACCCAGCCCCTGTGCTACGCGGAGAACCTGGTGCTGGAAGACTGTACCTTCGCCGAGGACGCCGACCTGGCTTTCGAGTACTCGACCGTGCAGGCGCACATCCGCGGGAGGGTGCCTTCGGTGAAAAACCCGCGCAGCGGAGAGATTCTCGCCCAAAGTTTCGGCGGCATTGTCCTCGACGGCAACTGCAAAGCGCCCGGCGACTGCAAGATAGCAACGTTCTAATTGTATATACGCTATGAAATCCTGGTTTGAAGACACGCCCCAACGGAGGGGAAGCAATTCGGTGAAATGGGATGAACGGCCGGACGTGCTGCCGCTGTGGATTGCGGATATGGATTTTCCCGCCGCCCCCTGTATCCAGGAAGCCCTGCAACGCAAACTCGACCACGGAGTTTTCGGCTACACCCGCATTCCGGACTCCTATTATAATGCGGTCATCCGCTGGTTCGGCCGGCGTCACGGGTGGGCCATCGCCCGGGAAAGCATCATTCCCATCGACGGCATCATCGCCGCTACCTCCATCGCCCTCAAGGCCCTGACGAACCCCGGTGACAAGGTAATTATGCAGACGCCGGCCTACAACTGTTTCTTCTCCTGCATCCGCAACACCGGTTGCCAGTTGCTGGCCAATCCGCTGGCCTATGAGGCTTCGACCGGACATTACAGCCTCGACTTCGAGCATTTCGAGCGCTGCTGCGAAGACCCGCAGGCCAAGGTATTCCTGCTCTGCAACCCCCACAATCCCTCGGGACGGCTCTGGAGCCGGGAAGAACTGCTGCGACTCTGGGAGATTTGCCACAGGCACGGCATCCCCGTCATCAGCGATGAGATTCACTGCGACATCGTCCCGCCGGGCTCGGTCTACACGCCTTTCGCCTCGCTGTCGGAAGAAATAGCAGAGCATACCATCAGTTTCGCCTCCCCGACCAAGCCCTTCAACATCGCCGGTCTGTGCGTCGCCAATATGATTTGTGCGAATGCGTCCACGCGCAAGAAACTGGACCGGGTGCTCAACGCCTGGGAGCATTGCGACCTCAATCAGTTCGCCCCCGCAGCCCTGGAAGCAGCCTACAGCCCGGAAGGAGCCGTCTGGCTGGACGAAATGAACGCTTATGTACACGACAATTTCCGCTACCTGAAGGAGCGCTTCGCCGCCGAAGCCCCCGCCTGCGTCGTCACCCCCCTGGAAGCCACCTACCTGGCCTGGGTGCGCATCGATGCGCTGGGCGTGACGGGTACGGAACTGGAAAACTTCTTGCTGGATAACGAACAGGTATGGATCAACTGCGGCGAGATGTACGGCGACGACCATTTCGTCCGCATCAACCTCGCCTGTCCCCGTGCCACCCTGACCGAAGCCCTCGACCGCATCCTTCGTGGCATCCGCTCCATCCAGCCATAACGCCGTCGTCATCAGGCCCCTCACAGACCTTTGACCTATATTCCAATACGTATCATTATGGCTCAAACTGCTATATTTACACTGACATCAGAA
>CAMJRT010000107.1 GCA_946408295.1 uncultured Bacteroidales bacterium | reverse complement strand
AAACCTCTTCAGCGGAGGCGTGAGCAATTCCCTGATCCGGGCCGTCGAAAACACCCTGACCATCGCCCTGATTGCGTCCGTATGCTCGACCCTGCTGGGTTCGCTCGCGGCCATCGGCATCAACAATCTCTACGGCCGTCGCCGCAAGATGATTACCTTCCTCAATGATGTCCCGATGCTCAATCCCGACATCATCACGGGTATCTCCCTGTTCATCCTGTTCGTGGCGCTGGGCGTGACCCAGGGCTATGTGACGGTGGTGCTGGCGCATATCAGTTTCTGCACCCCGTATGTGGTGCTGAGCGTGATGCCCAAACTCCGCCAGATGAAGGAGAATACCTATGAGGCGGCCCTGGACCTGGGCGCGACCCCGTTCCAGGCCCTCCGGAAAGTGATTCTGCCCCAGATTCGGCCGGGTATGATTTCCGGGCTCATCCTCTCTTTCACCCTGTCTATCGACGATTTTGCCGTCACCCTTTTCACCAAGGGCAATCAGGGGCTGGAGACGCTGTCCACCTACATCTATGCCGACGCGCGCAAAGGGGGACTGACCCCCGAACTGCGCCCCCTGATGACGGTCATCTTCCTGGTCGTGCTGGTGCTTTTGTTGATTATCAATTTGAGAAGTTTTAAAAAGAATAAATAATGAAGAAAATTATTTTTGTAGCCGTGGGGCTGGTGATGTCCCTGAGCCTGTGCTTCGCGCAGAGCCGCGAAAACATCCTGAAGGTCTATAACTGGGCCGATTACATTGATGAAGAACTCATCGGGGAGTTTGAACAGTGGTACGAGGCGCAGACCGGCAAGCCCGTCAAAATCGTATATCAACTCTTTGACATCAATGAGATTATGCTCTCGAAGATTGAGCGCGGCCACGAAGACTTCGATGTCGTCTGCCCCTCCGACTACATCATCGAGCGTATGCTCCGTGCCGACCTGCTCCTGCCCATCGACAAGAACTTCCCCGACAGCATCAACTGGATGGGCAACCTCTCTCCCTACATCGTGGAGCAGTTCAACAAGGTGGACGGCCACGGCAAGAATGCCAACGACTATGCCGTCGGCTATATGTGGGGCACCACCGGCTACCTCTACAACACCAAGTACGTGACCGAAGAGGAGGTCTCCACCTGGAACGCCCTCGCCAACCCCAAATTTGCCGGCAAAATCTTTGTCAAAGATGCCTTCCGCGATGTCTATTGCCCCATTCTGATTTACCTCAAGCAGGATGAACTCAAGAGCGGCGCCGTCACCCTCGACTCCCTGATGTACGATTCCTCCGACGCCTCCATTGCCCTGGTCGAAAAATACCTCAAGAGCGTCAGCGGCAACATTTCCGGTTGGGAAGCCGATTTCGGCAAAGAGCAGATGACCAAGGAGAAGGCCTGGCTCAATTTCACCTGGAGCGGTGATGCCGCCTGGGCGATGGAGGAGGCTGAAGCCGTCGGCGTCAGCCTCGACTACCGCGTCCCCGACGAAGGCAGCAATGTCTGGTTTGACGGCTGGGTCATTCCCAAATACGCCAAGAATGTCGAAGCGGCCCGTTACTTCATCGACTTTATGTGCAAGCCCGAAAATGCCATCCGCAATATGGCCGCCATCGGCTATGTCAGCGCCGTCGGCGGGCAGCAGGTCCTTGAATCCCAGATAGATGCCGAATCCTTCGATCCCCTCGACGCCAGTTACTTCTTCGGCCCCGACGCGGCCGCCGTTCCCGTCAACCCCGTCCTGTATCCCGACTATTCCACGATTCAGCGCTGCGCGATGATGCACGACAGCGGTGACCGCACCGACCTCCTCCTCGCTATGTGGAGCCGCGTCAAAGGCGACAACGCCTCCGCCACCACCTACATCATCCTCGCCGTCGCCGTCCTCGCTATCATAGTTGCCTTGGTAACCGTCCGCCACAACAAAAACAAGCGGAAAAGCAGACGAAGTAGGTAATTCTTCTGTTTTCGGCAAGTTATTTCTATAAAATTACTATATTTGCATCGTTGTGATAGAAATGTCGCAGCGATGCAATATTTTTAGCGTTTGCTATTTGTTCGGAACACTCGAAACTTGGCAGTTTAAAGTACAAAGCCGAATAAGTTGTGAATGTCCGCGTTCCAGCGTGGATGTGACTTATTCTTTGTACGGGTTTGCCAAGACCTAGAGTGTGAATGAGTTCATTCACGCTTTTTGTTTTGGTGATTCCGTCTCCGGATAATGGCATCGCGCAAATGAATGCGGATGAAAATTCTGAACACGCTATTCGTGGATGAAACCTCAAACGGGTTTATCCAACTCTTTCGCTACCTGTTCGTCGGTGGCTTTGCCTTCGTGGTCGATTATGGGCTTCTGTACGCCCTAACGGAATGGATCGGACTCCATTATCTAATCTCGGCCTCGATTTCCTTTCTTGCCGGCTTGGTCGTGAATTACCTGCTGAGTACAGGATGGATTTTCAAGACCTCCAAGATGAGCAACAAGGTCGGTGAATTCGTCATTTTCAGCGTTATCGGTGTCATCGGTCTGGGGCTGAATAGCCTCCTGCTGTATGTCTTTACCGACCTCGCCCATATTCATTATATGATTTCCAAGTTGTTGACCGCGGCTCTGGTTATGCTTTGGAACTTCTTCGCCCGTAAAATCATTCTTTTCACAAAATAATCCTATGGAAAAACCCAAGAAAACGGCCGTTATCATAGGCGCCGGTCCTGCCGGACTGACGGCTGCGTATGAACTGCTTGAAAAATCAGACATTCATCCCATCGTCCTGGAAGCCAGCGATGTGATAGGAGGAATCTCACAAACCGTCCGTTACAATAACAACAGGATGGATATCGGCGGACACCGCTTTTTCTCCAAGAACAAGGAGGTAATGGACTGGTGGCAGCGGATGATGCCCATCCAAGGACAACGCTCCAAAGATGACATTCTTTTAAACCTGAATGACAAGGAACTGGTTTCGGGAGGTCCTGACCCCGAAAAAGAAGACCGCGTCATCTTGAAAAGGCATCGCGTCAGCCGCATCTTCTTCTTGCGAAAATTTTTCGATTACCCCATATCGCTTTCAATGACGACATTTTCCAATATGGGCTTTGTACGGACGATGAAAGCCGGTTTCGGCTATCTGGGAGCGATGTTGCACAAGCGTCCAGAGAAGTCGTTGGAAGACTTTTATATCAACCGTTTCGGGAAGCCGCTCTATAGTATGTTCTTCGAGGACTACACGGAAAAGGTCTGGGGTATCCATCCCTCCAAACTGGGTGCGGACTGGGGCAGTCAGCGTGTCAAAGGTCTGTCAGTGTGGGCGGTTCTAAAGGATATGGTGAATAAGAAATTTGGGAAGAAAGGGGGGGGCAAAGTCGAGACTTCTCTCATCGAAGAGTTTATCTATCCCAAATATGGGCCGGGGCAGTTGTGGGAGACGGTAGCCGACGAGGTGAAATCCAAAGGAGGAGAAATCTTGATGCAGTCCGAGGTGGTTGGCCTTCATATCAAAGACGGGACTGTGGCGTCCGTGGATTATCGTGACGCTGACGGAGCCATTCACACGATTGCTTGTGACTATGCCTTGTCCACTATGCCCATCAAAGACCTTGTGGCAGCCATCCAGGATGAGAGTAAGCCGGAGGATGTTAAACGCATCGCTGCGGAACTGCCTTATCGGGACTTTATTACCGTCGGCCTTTGCGTCAAGAAACTCAAAATCAAGAACGAAACCAAAATCAAGACCTGGCATAACCGCGTCCCGGACACCTGGATATACATTCAGGAAAGGGATGTCAAGATAGGTCGTCTGCAGATTTTCAACAACTGGTCTCCCTATTTGGTCAATGACTATGAGAATACGGTATGGATGGGACTGGAGTATTTCTGCTCGGAAGGCGATGAGCTATGGACGATGGACAAGGATGCCTTCATCAAAATGGCCATTGACGAATTGGTCAAGATAGACATCATCGACCGGGAGGATGTGCTGGATGCCTGCCATGTACGCATCAAGAAGGCCTATCCCGCCTATTTCGGCAGCTACTATCAGTTGGATGCCGTCAAGGATTGGCTGAACGGATTCAGTAATCTCTTCTGTCTAGGTCGCAATGGTCAGCACCGCTACAACAATATGGACCACTCGATGCTAACCGCTATGAAAGCGGTCGAAGCCATCGCCGCAGGAAACAAAGACAAATTCGCCATCTGGGCCGTCAACACCGAAGAAGAATACCATGAAAGTAAGTGAGTTTATTAAGAGGAATAAGAGCCTCGTTATTATTTATTTCCTTGCTATCGTAGAATCTATTTTCCTGATTGTTTTTCGAGGAGTATTTTCAAATTATCCTGATGCACCCTCGTACATCAGAGCGTTTGATGTTTTTATGAGTGGACAACTGGATTCATATAGAACGCCTGTATATCCGTTTGTTTTAGGAACGATGAAACTGCTTGTCGGTGAAGAATCATTTCTCATAACTACTGTCATTTTCCAGCATTTGATGTTTTTACTGTCCATATGGTTCTTTTACCAAACAGCATTAAGGTTGAAAATTAACCCGAGGCTTGTATTTTGGATGACACTTTTCTACGGATGCTTCCCGTACCTGAATGTTTGGGCTAACCGTATCATTACCGAATCACTTGCCATCAGTTGGTCCGTCATCTTAATCTATTATTGCACAGTCTTGCTGACAAACGAAAATGTAGAAAAGCCCTCTTGGCGTGAAACAATTCGCTACGGAACTTCATTCTTCCTGATTTTTATTATCTTACTATTTCATCGTCCTATATTCATCTATTTTGTTCCAGTTTTTCTGCTTGTTTTCGGTTTAAAAGCGGTAATGAAAACCAGCCGCCGTTTCGCTCTTTCAGGATTGATAGCAACTGTCGTGACAATGCTATGCTTGCTTCTTTATATGAATGAATTTCGGCGGGAATATGGCGTATTCTCTACCAGCGAGGTGAGCAGTCATAATAACTACGCGAATGCCATTATTGATGGTTTGATTGATAGTCCCGATTCAAGTGGTTTTTGGGGAATGAACCCCAAAGAAATGAAAGACTATATGGATGGCGTATATAAATCCCATCCCAAGGAGGCGGTCTCCGCTATCTTCC
>CAMJRT010000106.1 GCA_946408295.1 uncultured Bacteroidales bacterium | reverse complement strand
CCCTGCGCCTTTCCGCTGCTGGCGCCCGTGACCGGACCGTTGTTGGTACAGCCCGTCACGGTAATCCCGCTTCCGTTGACATAGCCGATGACGCCGCCCACCAGGCGCGATCCGCTTACGCTCGCATTGTTGGTACAATTTGTGACGGAAGTGCCGGCAGAGGCTTTTCCAATCAGTCCGCCGCAGCCGTGGTCGCCGGTCGTCTCGCTGCTGTTGGTGGAGGTGAGGGTGCCGCTCACGGTGCAGCCGCTGATGGTCGCGTTGGCGGCGTTGCCGAAGAGCAGACCGCAGGGGGCGCCGGCGGTGCTGTTGACGGTGCCGTCGACAATCTTGACATTGCTTACGCTGGCCGTCAATCCGCCGGTGGTGCCGGCAAAGCCGCCGAGAATGCCGCAGGCGCGGGTGTTGGTCGTCACCGTGCAATTCTCCATCGTCAGATTTTTGCATTCGCCGTTGAGTACGCCGAAGAAACTGGCATAGGTGCAGTTGCTGGATTTCAGGTTGGAAATCTTGTGGTTGTTGCCGTCAAAGTGAATCTTGATGCCGTAAGGGGATTCTGCATTGATGGGATCCCATTGAGGCAAGGCCATGAGATTCACATCTCCGTCCAGACGGAGCCAGTACTCGTGTCCGGTCTCCAGCAAATCGTGCATTGAACGCAGGTGGTCCATGTTTTCGATAATATACGGGTCGGTCTCGGTGCCGCTGCCGCTCTTGAATCCGGGGTCGTATGAGGGAGCGGGGCCTCCGTGTCCCGAATAGAGGGCGTAGTCTCCACGGGCCTCCTGCCATTTGCAGATGGGGAAGCCGTTGGAAATGGCTCCGTCGGGATACCAGCCGCAGTCCTTGATGTTTCCCCAGGCGGTCGCGACCGCCTGAAGGCCGGCCGCGTCCTTGCTGCTCACATTCTCCTGGGCGATAATCGTTCCGATGGTGGGCAATCCGGATACAGCGTAGCCATTTTCGACCAGGCTTCCGGATTGCTTGTTGCCATAGACGGTACCGACCTTGTCACCTCTGACCGAACTATTCCAAGCGATGACATTGGAGAGTGTGCCGCCGTTGAGCGAGCCGACGATGCCGCCGCCGTAGTAGGTGGCGTCGGCTTTCTTGGCCGTGATGACTTCTCCGCACGCATAACTGCGCTCGATACGCGAACCGCTGAGCACGCGGCCGGCCAGTCCGCCGGCATTGGTGCCGCTGACATCAGCCAGCGAATAGCAGTCCGAGATGACGCAAGGGGTCATATCGACCATCTTGCCGAGGTTGCCGCAGATGCCGCCCCCGTCGCCGTTGGCCGTGACGGAACCGGTCACATAGACCCGCTCGACCCGGCCCGTAAAGGAGTCGTCGGAAGGGGAGGCGAGGCCTATATAACCGCCGATGACACCGCCGGCCCTGGACGACTGGATGTTGGCATTCAGGAACCCTACGTCGTAGCAATTGCCACAGAGCACGCCGAAGAAACTGCCATAGGCTTGGGAACTCGTGGTGAGGTTGATAATGACGTGTCCGTTGCCGTCGAAGTCGATGAACTTCTTATAAGGGTCGGTCGGGTTGAGGGCCGCCCAGTTCACGCCGCTGAGGTCGATGTCGTCGAGCAAACGGAAATAAATCATTTCCTCATCGACCAGCGCCCGGGACATATTCTTCAAGTGCTGGGCCGTGGCGATGCCGTAGGGAGATTCCTCCGTTCCGTAGCCGTCCGCAAACAGGCCGCCCTTGCCGGGCTTGCCGCCCGTGTCTTCGCGTTCGAATCCGGCGTGATTGTAGGAGTCGAAAGGGTTGTATTTCTTGCAGGAGGTGCCCAGAGAGAGTCCCCAGACCAGTACGCCTGCCAAAAGGATTGTATGCAATGTCTTTTTCATCATCTTTTCCTCCATCTTTTACCAGCCGGGGTTTTGTTTGACAACCCCGCCTGTCAGGACGACGTCCTCATTGGGAATCGGATACAGATAGTCGCGGTCCTCGTTCCAAACGCGGGTGAGGAAACTGAAAAACACCATATTCCCGGATTCCCCGCTGTTGCCGTTGAGTTTGATGCCGTCGCCTCCAAGCTTGATATAGGTGGGGACGTTGACGCCGCTGGGACGGTCGGGGGTATTATACACGCAGATGTCATCATTGCCGTCACCGTCCACGTCATATGCTTGGTTGAGCTTGCCGGCGGGGATGTAGATGCCTTCGAAATCCTGGGTGATGCATTGCCCTTCTTTCCAGCGCATCAGGTCGTAGTAGCGCTGGTGGGATTCCTGCACGAGTTCGATGGTGCGCTCCCGGCGAATCTCCAGGATAACGCCCTTGTTGATGGTGTTGAGGGCGCCCAGATTGCCGTAGCCGGTCTCGGCGCTGCAAAGGTAGGGATCAGGGTTGGCATTGGCTGTCGCCATATTGAGGAAGCCGGCGGGCTGGAAGCCGGCACGCTCGCGCAACTTGTTGACACTGATGTCCAGGTCGTCCTGCGTGAGGGTGTTCAACTCGGCCTTCGCTTCCGCATAGTTGAGATACATCTCGGGAAGGCGGAAGAGGGGCAGGTCGTTGTAGGCGTGCTCCGTGCTGAAGAAAGCCTCGTCGGCGATGTATTTCATCGGCTGGTAGCCGGTCAGGCACACGCTGAAATTCAGGCCGTTTCCGGTACGGATAGTCTGGACGAGCCGTCCGTCCCGATTTTTGATTTCGTCCTTGAATTCCATGGTCTTCCAGCCGGGCTGGTCGGTGAAGCGCGTGCCGTCAGCCATCAGGTAGGTGTTGATGAACTTGCGGGTGAAACTCGCGCGTCCCTGTCCGGAGGAGTTGAACGTGTTGTACACGCCGTTGTTCAAGTCGATGGTACGGTCATAGTCGCGGGCGAAGATGTACTCTTTGCTGGCGTTGTTGGCGATGAAGATTTCGCGGTAACTGTCTCCGAGGGAGTATCCGCCGGAAAGGAAACTTTCGGAAGCCTCTACGCAGGCATTGAGGTATTTTTCATAATTGCCGAGGCCGTGGTACTTGCGGAACGTGCCCTCGAAGAGTCCCACGCGGGACTTGAGCGCCTGGGCCGTCCACCAGTGGACGCGGTACACATTCTTCTTGCTCTTGGTCTTCTCCAGGTCGACGATGGCCTCATCGAGGTCCTGCAGGATGTGGTCCATCACCACTTCGCGGGAGTCACGGGGCTTGTACAGGTCGGGGTCGTCCGAAGCGGGAACGTGGTCGATCCAGGGGACGTCGCCGAAGCGTTTGACCATTTCAAAATAGAAGTACGCGCGGAAGAACTTGGCGATGCCCCGGTACTTGGCCACCGCTTTCTTGTCCGGGCAGTTGCCCACATTTTCCAGGAAGAAGTTGACCTGGCGCAGGGCGGTGAAAGTATAACCGCCGCCCTCTTCGGGCACGGTGCGCTGGCAACTGATTTCATTCTCGAGCGGCGTCCAGATCATATTGTCGCCTATCTCTTTATAAATAGTCGCTCCGCCGGGGAGGATGTTGTTGTAAAAACGGTTGGAATAGAGCTCAAGCTCATTCTCGTCCTTGAAATAATCACTCGGCGTCAGTCTGTCCTTGGGCGTGACGTCCAGCATCTTGTCACAAGCGGCGAAGAGGGGGCTGAGGGCAAGCAGCAGGAGAATATATTTTCTGTAATTTTTCATCATCTTGTCCTCCTTTAAAATACAATGTCAATACCAAAGGTGTATGTAATCGCGTAGGGATAGACCTGCGCGCTGCTCCGATACTGTTTCCAGGTGTTGGAGGCGCCGGCCTGCTCGGGGTCGATGTACTTGCTCTTCAGGCCGGTAAAGGTCAACAGGTTCTCGCCCGAGAAGAATACGCGGATTTTCTGCATATGGATGGCATCCATCCATTTCTTGGGCAGCGAATAGCCCAGGGTGAGGTTTTTCAGACGCAGGTAGCCGATGTTCTGCAGGTAACGGTCGTTGACCTCCGCCAATTCGCGTCCGGCCTTGTTGGCTACGTAGCCACGGGGGCGGGGCAGGTAGGCGTTCGGATTGTCTTCAGACCAGACTTTGCTCATAAAGTCCTTGCCGACGAAAGAAGTATAAGGTCGGGCGTAAGGTCCCCAGAAAAGGGTACAGTCCATACCGGGATACCAGTTCTGCCAGCCGATACCTTGGAACATCACCGAGAAGTCGATGCCTTTCCAGTCGAATCCGAGCGTGAAGGAGTAGTTCAGGCGGGGCAGGGAATTGCCGATGATGACCATATCCTTGACATCGTTGGCGCTGGTGGTCTTCTCTATGACTCCGTTACCGTCCAAGTCCATATATTTCAAGTCACCGGCGTGCAAACCGGGATCCACCACTTCCGTATTGATCATCCCGTTGACGATAGCCTGGTTGACAGGGTAGTTCTTCGCCTCTTCATCCGTAGCGAAGAGCCCGTCGATGCGGTAGCCCCAGATATCGCCCAATTTCTGGCCGACATAAGGGTCAGAGAGGGTCCGGTTGGGGTTGTCATAACGGGTGACGAAAGAAACATTGTCGCCCAGACCCACCGTTGCGTAATAGTGGAAGGGGTCTCCCGCGACTTCGTGGCTGTCGTTCCAACTGATGGAGAGTTCGCCGCCGTAAGTGCGCAGGTCGGCCGAATTGCTCTTCGGGGCCGAAGCACCGTAGGTGGAGGGCAAGGCCTTGGCCTGCATAATCATATCCTTGGTGTCGCGGATATAGCCGTCGATGGAGAAGGAGAGTTTGCCCTTGAACATCGCCAGGTCGATACCGAGGTTGGAGGTGTAAACCTTTTCCCAGGTCAGGTCGGTGGAGTTGGGGTTGGTCTCCTGGGCGTAATAGGCCTTGGTGCTGTCGCCGAAGGAGTAGTTCATCTGGCTGCCGGTGGAAATCGTCTGGATGTAGTCGTAATAGCCGACCGCCGCCTGGTTGCCGAGTCCGCCGTAGGAGAAGCGGATCTTGAGGTTGTCCACCACATCGCGGGCGGGGGCGAAGAACTCCTCTTCGCTCACTCTCCAGCCGAGGGAGAAGGAGGGGAAGAAGCCCCAGCGGTGTCCTTTCGCAAAACGGGAAGAACCGTCATAACGGCCGCTGACCTCCGCGAGGTACCGGTCTTTCCAACTGTAATTGGCACGGAAGAAGAAGCCCATCACGATGTAG
>CAMJRT010000105.1 GCA_946408295.1 uncultured Bacteroidales bacterium | reverse complement strand
GGTCATGGTCATAGACTTGAGGACCGCATCTGCGAGCACGCTATTGGTGCCGTCAATATGAAACTTGATGAAAGCGAGAGGATGCCAGAAGCGCATTTTGTAGGCGCTTGCGGACTCGTCGTAATCCTGCGGCGTGGTCTTGCCCAGCATAAAATCGCTGACACCGATGATTTCGTTGATGTCGGTCGTCTGATTGACTTCCGCTGGCAGGCTCAGCGACACATCGGTCGGGTCGGCCCCATAATCCTCGTTATAGGGATAAATGGAATAAATCTCGAAATCCTCAGAGGCCGGGATCAAGGTTCCGGAAAACTTGCCGGTAGATTGCCCGGCAGATGCCGCTATGAGCGAGAAGCGGACATTGGCATTGGCATCATTATCTTTCTCCCAGACACTGATGGCATCGCCTGATTTCCATAGAATTTGGTTTTCGGAAAGTTCTGATCTGGTCCCCGAGATTTCTTCGGAGACACCGATCAAGGTAAACTCGCGGGGTTGTTGTCCGTCTTGACCGGATTCATCGTCCGGTTGCCCCTGCTCAGGAGCAACCTCCTGATTATCAACTACATACCCCCCCCCACCATCAAGGGTGTTTGCCTCCTTAGAACAGGAGACTGTCCACATTGCTAACGCAACGAATAGAATAATTGACTTTTTCATAATGAACATTTTTACGTCGCGAATGTACTCTGATAAAATATTCAAATTACGACAAAAGACGAAATTTTATCCTCATAATGCGAATTTATTGTATATTTGCGCCATGTTTAAACTACTTCTTCTGTGTGATTATTCGCGGGAACCGGAAAGGCGGCTCATGCGAGGGCTGTTTGAATATGCCAGCCAATGGGGAGGATGGGAGTATCACACGCTCCCCTATTTCGACTGGAAAGAAGCCCCAAATTCTCTGGACATTCTGGAAACAGCAAAAGCCTTGAAGGTTGATGCCATATTCGGACGTTGGGAAAATGTGAATTATCGCTTATTGCAAAAATTGGGAATTCCCGTCATCGTCTGGGGTTCACCTGACCGACATCCGGACCTTCCCGTACTATGCGGAGATTACCGGAAAATCGGGAGCATGGGTGCACGATTCTTCCTTCAGCAGCACTATGGCTCTTATGCGTTTCTGGGATATGACAATATCTACTGGTCCCGCGAGCGGGAGCTTGGTTTCCTCGAGGAGATCAAGAATCATAGCCACTCTTTTACCTCTTTACATATCAACAGAAAGAACCAGAATCGCCAGGTCATCAAGGAGTGGCTCTCTTCCCTGAATAAGCCTTGCGGCCTCATGGTTGCCCACGACGAACTGGCCGTGTCTGTCATCAGCATCTGCAAAGGAATCGGCATTTCCATTCCGGAGGACCTCGCCATCATCGGAGTCGATAATGATGATTTTCTCTGCAATATCACTTTTCCCAAAATCTCTTCCATTGACCTGGACTTTGAAAAACAAGGCTACGAACTGGGACGACTTTTGTGGGAAATGTACAGTCAGAAAAGAATATGGCCGGCACAGATCCCGTTGGAGCCCATTCGTCTGGTCTCCCGGGGAACGACCGTCAGCCATACCACCTCCGACCCCTATATCCTACAGTTGATTGAAGCCATGGAAAGCCGTTACACACAACCGCTTTCTTTGGCAGATTTTCTCTCTGAGATTCCCTTGTGCCGCCGCTCGATTGAAAAGCGTTTCCACGCAGAAATGGTCTCCACGACGATGCTCACTTACCTGACCTGTTTGCGTATTGAGCATTTGTGCCGGCTGCTTTCCTCAACGGACATACCCATCAACGAAGCGGCAGAAAAGTCCGGATTCGTAGATATCGGCAATCTCAGCCGCGTCTTTAAAAAATATAAAGGTATGACTCCGGCGGAATATCGCAAACAAAATCAATCCATTTCCCCCGTCGAAGAACGGGTCAAGTATCACGAGTAGAGGGAGGGGTTATGGGCAGAATAAATCATCCAGCTTTATCTCTGACTGATAAGTATCGCCATATAGTCCATTTTTAACACCACGGGTTGTAATCATTGTTATTTGAAGCGATTGTCTGACTTCATTTTCTGCAATAAACAGTTCAACCTTATTTTCAAGAATGCGCTCATAGCGCTTGGTCATTTCATATTCAGAACGGCTCCATTTAATTTCACAGAGATTAATCATAAAATCAGCCCGTTCTATCACCAAGTCGATTTGAGCTCCTTCCTTGTCTTTTTCGAATTTGTACTGACTGGAACGCCATTCGTATACCTTAGTTGCTATACCCGATATACCCAACTTTTGTTTAATCTGTGGTATATGTTGAAAACAAATTCGTTCGAATGCCAGTCCCTCCCAAACCCGAACAGACGGATCCATCAAATGATGCATCCAAAAAGAAGAGTCCTGCCCAGCGGAACCTTTAATAAATTTAAAATAGAATAATGTGAAGTTGTCGATTAACTGGTAGATGGCCCCTCTCCTTTTTCGCCCGTAGGTGTTGTACATCCGAATAAATTCACACTGTTCCAACTCCTCCAACATCGTACTGAGAGCGCCATTGTTTTCTATTCCAAACTGTTCGATTAATTCTTTTCTCGTCAGCCCGGAGGACTTTTTACCGAGCGCTTGGATTATCGTCTTATAAGGTTCGGGATTATGAAAAAGCGATCCATACAGCTGTTCATATTCACCAGCCAATTTCGCATTTTGAGCAAAAAAGAGATGATCTATATTTTGAGCCACACTCATTCCCTTTTCCAATAGACTCCAATAGTAAGCGACACCCCCCAGAGCCATATATAAAGAAACGATTTGCTCCCTTCCCAGATCCAGTTTTTCTTTTCGGCAATATTGTTCGCACTCATATAGTGTGAAAGGATGCAGAAGAATCTTTTCCGTTACGCGGTTATGGAGCCCTCCTTTGTTCTTAAACACCTTTTTGATAATCCACGATGTGGCCGAGCCGCATACAATGAGCAGTATATCTTTCCTCGCTGAAGCCCAACTATTCCAGAAGAATTCAAGTTGCGCGACAAAACCCGATTTGGGCGTATCCATCCAGGGAATCTCGTCAAGGAAAATAAGTTTTTTCTTTTTTCTTGATTTTAAAATAACGACCTTAAGAGCATTGAACGCAGCAAGCCAATTCTTCAAGCGTGGACATTGCATATATCCGGCCTCTATCAACGAAGATTGAAATGCGTCCAACTGTCCTTGTAGGGTTGTTCTCGCCAAGCCGGCATGCTGAAAGGTAAAATCGCCGCCAAAAGTCTCCCGAATCAAATAGGTTTTACCTATTCGTCTTCTTCCATAAACCACAACAAAATCCGAAAGGTCAGATGCTGCCTTTTTCAGCAATAAATCGCGCTCATACTCTCGTCCAATCATATTTTTTCTTTTTTGCAAAGATAGCTATAATCTGCTTTATCTACAAATTTTTTCCACATAAAGCTAATTATAGACAATCCGCGCCTTCATCCCCGCCCCCGTCGAAGAACGGGTCAAGTATCACGAGTAGAGGGAGGGGTTATGACGCGTAAGATTTTTTCGGATAATCAGGAAAAAATGCTACCTTTGTGACCAATATACCCTTTTGTCCGGCTCAACGAAGGCTAAAGAACAATACAACAACAAAATAAATAAACTTAACATTATGTCAGAAAACAAGAAAAGAGTCTATCGCTTCGGAGGCAAAAGCGCTGAGGGCGATGGCAAAATGAGAGAACTTCTCGGCGGCAAAGGTGCCAACCTTGCGGAAATGTGCCTGTTGGGTATTCCCGTACCTGCCGGCTTCACGATTACCACCGAATGCTGCACGGAATACTATGAATTGGGCGGCGGCTACACCCCCCAGCTCCGCAAAGATGTGGCCGAGGCGTTGAAAGCGACCGAGGCGATTATGGGTATGAAATTCGGCGATCCGAAGAACCCCTTGCTCGTGAGTTGCCGTAGCGGCGCCCGCCAGAGTATGCCCGGTATGATGGATACCATCCTCAACATCGGCCTCTGCTCCGCCACCATCCCCGGTATGATTGCCAAGACCAATAATCCCCGCTTCGTGTATGACGCCTACCGTCGTCTCATTATGATGTACTCCGACGTGGTGATGGAGAAAGCCGAAGGCATCGAGCCCAAGGACGGCCAGGCCATCCGCCAGCAGTTGGACAAGATGATGGAAGACCTCAAGGAAGCCAAGGGTTACAAATCCGACACCGAAATCACGGCCGAAGAGTTGAAAGACCTCGCCGAAAAATTCAAAGTCCGCGTCAAAGAAGTGCTGGGCGAAGAATTCCCCGACTCCGCCGAAGCCCAGTTGTGGGGTTCCATCGGCGGCGTGTTCAAATCCTGGAACGGCAAACGCGCCATCAAATACCGTCAGATCGAAGGCATTCCCGATGACTGGGGCACCGCCGTCAACGTCCAGTCCATGGTCTTCGGCAATATGGGCGAAACCTCCGCGACGGGCGTGGCTTTCTCCCGCAACCCGGCCAACGGAGACAACAAGTTCTACGGCGAATGGCTGATCAACGCCCAGGGTGAAGACGTGGTGGCCGGTATCCGCACCCCGAACCCGCTCAACAACGCGACCAAGAGCCCCCAGAACGCGCACCTCAAATCCCTCGAAGATGCGATGCCCGACGTGTACAAAGAGTTGGATGACATCCGTCTCCACTTGGAAAACCACTTCAACGATATGCAGGACATCGAGTTCACCATTCAGGAAGGCAAACTCTGGATGCTCCAGTGCCGCATCGGCAAACGCACCGGTCTGGCCGCCCTGAATATGGCGATGGATATGCTCGAAGAAGGGATGATCGACGAGAAGACCGCCGTGATGCGTGTCTCCCCCGCCCAACTTGACGAGATTCTCCACCCCATCCTCGACCCGGCTTCCGAAAAGAAAGCGACGGTCATCGCCCACGGTCTTCCCGCTTCTCCGGGCGGTGCCGTCGGTAAGATTGTCTTTACCAACGCCGACGCCGTGGCCGCTGCCGCCAAGGGCATCAAGTGCATCCTCGTCCGCGAAGAGACCTCTCCCGAGGACGTGGAAGGCATGCGTGCCGCCGCCGGTATCCTCACGATGAAAGGCGGTATGACCTCTCACGCGGCTCTCGTGGCCCGTGGCTGGGGCAAATGCTGCATTGTGGGTTGCGACGCTGTGAAA
>CAMJRT010000104.1 GCA_946408295.1 uncultured Bacteroidales bacterium | reverse complement strand
CTTATTGACGGATATACTGTCAATGTGTATGATACGGAAAGAAGCGTATGCGATGCCGTAAAATTCAGAAACAAAGTGGGAATGGATGTCTGTTCTGAAATCATCAACAACTACCTGGAGCGTCCTGAACGGAACCTTTCGAGATTGATGGACTACGCGCGGATTCTCAGGGTGTCCGCTATCTTGGAAAAATATTTGGAGGTCAAACTATGAGCAAAGATGTCGTAAAGAATGTAGGAAAGTCAATCCGGAGCAAACTCCTGAACATCGCAAAGAAAGACACTTTGTTTCCAATTTTTTGACAAAATTGGCAACTTTTGGGAAGTTGCAGGCGAAAGCTACGGGTTGGTGACGATTTGTCACCAACTGGAAATGCTTTCTGTCCATCAAATTCCACGAAATTCATAAAATTCGTAGATCCAATTCCTCAAATTTTGCGATTTTGTGGATTTAATTCTAAAATATCCCCCATCGGGTATAAAACTCACTAAATAAGATAAAATTATACCCTTTCTGATATAACTCAAGAAAATTTCATATATTTGCACCCTAATGACTATATTATATGGAAACACTGTCGGCACATATCAAACAGAAAAGAAAAAAGTTTGGCCTTTCTCAGGTTGAAACTGCGCAAAGAGCCGGAGTTGGGCTGCGCTTCATACGGGATATGGAGCAAGGCAAGCAAACGCTGCGGATGGACAAAGTCAATGATGTATTGGCGCTATTTGGAGAGGCTTTGGGACCCATTAAAATCACTGAAGAATGAACAGTTACATCAAAGAGACCACGGTAGGAAACATTGTCTGGTCCATCTATGTTGATTTTATTCGCCCCATCCAAGGTGACGATGAAATAGATTTGCTTGAAGAACAAGAGGAAGAATACATCAGTTCGCATCTCTTTAATCTGGAACAAGCAGAATCGGTCATTGACGAATTGAATAAATACTTGGAAGATACTGTTTCGGTTGGATATTTGCTCAAATTTCTCAACGATGAAGCCGACAGCATCGAAACAGTGGCGATGGAGCCCAAAGAAAAGAAGCAACGATATGTGATAGTCATAGTCAACGCTTTAGCTTCAACACTCTGGCGCCACACGGAGTTACAGAAACGATTCATTGAAAGATGCCGCCTGCAACTGGGTATAGACTCCGCAACTTGGAACACGCAGAGTAGCAGAATCAGGCACGCATCTCCCAAGAAAAAGACGGTCAGCCGAAAAACTCTCAACCTCAGGGATGACCTTTACGATTTACTGAACATACCTGAGGAGCACCGGCTCTAAAGAGCATTGCCAATAATATTGGCCAGCACTATATTTCTCATTGTAACAAACTGATTTTCTGAAAATTAAAAACTATCGTTTTTCTTTGCATTGCCATTAATGCACAATACCTTTGCAAAAAAGAGAACGACTATGCTTAATCAATCAGAAACTTTCAAACAGGAGTATTGCTGCACGATTGTCAGAATCGGGAAAGTCTCCCCCATTGAGAACTCGGATTTCCTTGGAAAAGTTCTTGTTGAAGGAAGGACCATTGTTGTCAGGAAAGATTTAGTTCATGAAGGAGATGTGATGTTTTATGTCTCCAACGAATGTCAATTAAACTCCGATTTCCTCAAAAGCGGCAATTATTATGAAGATAGAAGCCTGAATGCCGACCCCGAGCGCAAGGGATACATTAATAAGTACGGGCGCGTAAGGATGGTAAAATTACGCGGCGTTTTGTCAATGGGTCTTCTTTTCGGCTTGTCCGAAATGGAACGGTGGTGCCCCAAACTTCACGGATTTAACTTGGAGGAACATATCGGGGAAGATTTCGATACGATCAACGGGGTTCTCTTCGTGAAAGCCTATGTACCCGTGCGCAAGGAATCGCATTCCAGAAAGGGAATTCACCCCAAAAAACAGCGTCCGGGATTTGACCGCATCATCCCCGAGGAATTTTCGTTTCATTACGAAACCAAACAACTCAACCGAGAGATTGATCGTTTCCATCCTGATGACGAGGTAAGCATCAGCGTCAAGCTTCACGGGACTAGCCTGGTTATCGGGAACATTCCCACCCTTCAACCGAAATGGGGCGGAATCTATGCACGAGTTTTCAATTGGCTGCCCAAGTCGTTACAATTCACGCGTGTAGGGTATGATGTTGTGTATTCTTCACGCACGGTTATTAAAAACAAATACTATCAAAGAAAAGCACATCTCGGTTATTATGAAACGGATGTTTGGGGCGAATACTACAAACTTTTGAGCCAGTATATTCCTCAAGGCTATACCCTCTATGGAGAAATTGTCGGTTATGTCGGAGGGTTAGCGCAAATGATCCAAAAAGGATACGACTATGGATGCCGGGAAGGATGCAACCGCCTTATGATTTATCGAGTGTCCGTAGAGAAAAACGGCAAGCGTCGAGAATTCAACATTCCCGAAGTTCAAGAATTCATCAATATGCTTCGTGAGCAGTTACCCAAGGATGATTCTGACAGATTAATGGACATTCCCATTCTCTTTCAAGGCCGATTAGGAGATCTTTATCCTGAAATCGGAGAGGCAGACAACTGGAATGAAGATTTGCTTGAACGACTCAAAAACGACAGCGCAAAACTCGGAATGGAACAGGATGAGCCCCTTTGCATCAACAAAGTCCCCCGCGAAGGCGTTTGCATACGAATTATGAACGACCCCGTCAAGGAATGCTTCAAACTCAAGTCCTTGCGATTTTTGGGCAAAGAAGCCGAACTGATCGACAAAGGTGAAGTTGATATGGAATTATCAGAAGCCTAAAAGGTCACCAGAAAATTTTTCAAAAAAACACATACTCTGTTGTAATATATTGAAACTTTATTAACTTTGCAGCAAAATGAGAAAGATAGTCACTTACGGCGGATACTTTGAGTCATTTTTAGAAACATTATCAGCGGCCGTCGTGAAAAAGATTGATTATGGTCTGGTCTTATTAAAAACAATGGAAAGGGTCCCAACTAAATTCGTAAAGCATATTGAAGATGGCATTTATGAATTGAGAACAGAATGGGAAGGAAATATCTACCGGGTGTTTTTCGTCTTTGACGGGAATTGTATAGTAGTGCTATTCAACGGGTTTCAAAAGAAATCGCAGAAAACGCCAAGAAGTGAAATTGAAAAAGCAAAACGAATAAAGGAGGAATACTATGGAACACAAAAATGACCACCAAATTAGGGATTACGACGCCGTACTGGACGCGAAATACGGCGCTCCCGGTACACCTGAGCGGAGACAATTCGAAGCAGAAGCGGATGCCTTCTATTCCGGACAAATTCTTCGGGATGCAAGAAGAGAAGCGGGAATGACGCAAGCCGAAGTTGCCGAAAAGATAGGGGCCAACAAAAGTTACATTTCGCGTATCGAAAACGGCCTTGTAATACCATCAGCCGCGTCTTTCTTCCGTATCGTTTCTGCAATGGGGATGAGCGTTCAGATTACAAAGAGTGTCGCTTCTCTTTAACCATTCATTCCCCCACCGAAGCCATTGAGGCTCTTCAACATTGAATCTTTGCATTATGCGAGCAGTAATACAACGAGTGAGTTCGGCCTCCGTCACGATTGAGGGGAGGGTCAAGGCAGCCATCGGGCCCGGGCTGATGATTTTGCTGGGCGTCGGACACGAAGACGGGCCGGAAGATATCGAGTGGTTGGTCAAGAAAATCGCGGGCCTGCGCATCTTCGATGACGAAGCGGGCGTAATGAACCGCAGCATCGTGGATGTGAACGGCGAAGCGCTGGTCGTGAGCCAGTTCACGCTGATGGCCTCCACCAAGAAAGGCAACCGCCCCTCCTACATCGGCGCCGCCGGTCACGAACTGGCCGTCCCGATGTACGAACGATTCTGCGCTGCCCTGTCAACCGCCATCGGCAAACCAGTTGGAACGGGAGAGTTCGGCGCGGATATGAAGGTCGCGCTGGTCAATGACGGCCCGGTGACCATCTGCATCGACACAAAGCATAAGGAGTGACGACGCACCGGACGAAAGCAACGCTCCCCTACATCGCAAAACGCCAGATGAGGCTCAATAAAATGTAACTATTATAGGATCGGTAGGTGGAAAGCGTTCGGCTGGTGGATGAGAAGGTAGCAATCAGGTCCGGACACTGATGCAAAATGTCGTAGGCATCCAATCGCAAGGTCGCGGAGTTTTTCAGGAAAGTCCAACTTGCGGAAGCGTTCCACACATAATAATTACGGTCCAGGTCGGCATAGCGGAAGCCTCGCTGGAACATTACATCCAGATCCGTTCCCAGGCGGACGCTCCCCGGCAAATAAAACAGCAGCGATGCCGTCGGCGTCACCGTCCACGGATCCCGATTCATCTCCGCACGCAAAAGACTCCGCTCGCGGGTATAACTTCCATCCACGCCCAGTCCCAATTCCATCAAATCATTCCGATACGAACCATTCAGCGACAACTTGACCATCAAGCGGTGGACCGTATTGGTCTCATCTGCTTTTAACTTATTGTTATAGAGCAAAGAAACATCATTTTTGTAATCCCACGACAGATTTGTCGTCAAAGCAAAAGGACTCTGGCGGAAAGACTCGTCATAAGCCACCGAACCGGATAAACTCCAGTTTCCGGCGATATTGACCGGAGTGACGGTCCGCGCGCCCGTCTGTGCGTCGAACACCGTCGAATTGCAGGTCGCATTTTCAACCAGACGCCACTGAACGGATGCCACCAGGCTGTTTTGATTCCTCGGATTGGAATAATTGTAATTCAAACTGGCCCGATGCGTAAAACCGGGCTTCAAATAGGGATTACCATAATGAAGATACTGCGGGTTCGTACCATTGGCTACCGGTACCAGATTATACAGAGACGGCTGGCCCGACCAGGAAGAATAAATAAAAGATAGTTTGTTGGTCTTGGACGGCGTATAATGTATGGATACATTGGGGGCGGCATTGAAGAGGAAATTGTTCACGCGCCGCCATGCGCCGTCATCCCAATACTGCAGCCAGGTATTCTGGGGTTTGAGCGTCACGCCAAGAGTATATTTGCATTTCTTATACAATAGGCGGAGGTTCACTTGGATATGCGTCGCCAGATATTGGTACTGTCCATGGCTTGAAAGCAACGGCTGCGCCTCGAAGTCCCGTTTCCGGAAACTGCTGTGATATTCTTCCCTTACCTGCG
>CAMJRT010000103.1 GCA_946408295.1 uncultured Bacteroidales bacterium | reverse complement strand
CGATTTGGCCATCGAATCCCTGCTCCGCCGCATCCGCCGGCATCTGGACCGGGGGCCGAAGGGAGAGACGCTGGAAATCATTTTCGCGTTGAGCGGAGATGTGGAAGGAGAAACCACCGCGTTTTATCTGTATCGGCAGATTGAAGCCCTGCTGGCCCGGGCGGGGGCGCAGGAAACCCTCTTTGGGGCGCAAGGGACGTCCGGCTGCATCAAAGTCACCACCTTGGCGCGCGGTCTCGGCTTCGGCGCCGACCTGGAATACGCCGATGCACTCACCCTCGGCCGCTCCATCGAATCACGGCAGGAATTCAAGCCCAAAGAGTAGGGTCCCGGCCACCAGGAAATCAACAGGGCCTCAACGGCTCATCAGCGCTTGCAACAGGGAGGAAAGCACGGGCACGGGATTGTGGGAAATGCTGATGCGTGAAGCCGTTTCGCCGGACGGAGAGATCCTGGGATGCCCCAGGGCATAATAAGCGACATCCTGCAGGAGGCACTGCGCGTCCACATAGTCGTAATCCTCATCCCGGATTTGAATCAGCACGGCCGGTACTTCCCCGAAGAGCACCCGGGCACGGTCGGTCTCGTCCGTCTCGGACAAACCGTAGGCTTTCATCAGGGGTGCGATATCCAAATCGGCGCCTGAATGCGAAGAACCGGATTCGTCCGCCTGCGGGCCGCACCATCCCGACAGCGCCGTCATCAGACCGCCCCGGGAGACGGTCACGCCGCTCAGAACAATGCCGTCCTCCACCATTTCCCGGACGATTTCGTACACATCCATCAGATAATCCCCGTCTGAGGCTTCTACGGGACCATCGCCGGCGTTGCCGCAGATTTTGGACAGCAGGCTGCCGCCCAGAGAAAAAGCGCAAGGATCCAGCGGCAGGTACAGGAGCCAGGTATTTTCCTGCGGAAGCATTTGCACGGGGATTTTGCGGGCAGGAATGTTGTCTGCCGGCGAAGCAGGAACGGCCTGCGGCGCGGCGGCCGGCCCCACGGGAAAGGAAAAACGGGGAAGCAATTCGCAAATGGACGCGCGGCGGTGGGTCAACGCATCGACATCCAGCCGCAGGCTCTCCAGGTATTCTCCCAACGCCTCGCAGCCCTGATAAAAAGCCGCCAGCGCACCGAGCGCCTTGTCGTCCCAATGCCACTCAAGCCCGAGACGAAGTTGGTCATAGGTGAAATGTCCCTCATACCAGAGCGTCCCGGCCAGCGCATCCGCCAACGCCAGGCGGACGGAAGAAGCGGGATAGCGCAGCGAAAAAGGATAGGGATAGGCCGCCATTTTTTCCAGATAGGCGGGAATGGCGCTTTCGCGGTACTCCCAGGCGGACAGATGCGGATCCACCGTCTCGTCCGCCAGCACGGGCAACGCCTCGCAAAGCGCCCGGGCCTCACCGGCGTCCGTCACAGACCCTTCCCCCGTCAGCAGATGACGGGGCGTATCCTCTTGCGGCACACCGTCAATCACATACAAAGCATCGAAAAGCGTCATTCTTGAGGGCATCATTCGTCAAAAATCCCCCAAAATTAATTATTTTTGCAAACTTGACAAAAAATTAGGCGAAATGGAGCGGTACGAACGCATTATGGAGGAACTTTTCACCCGGCATCCGTCCTTTCAGGCGGTCGGGAAAGAAGCCTATCATCCGGGACTGGAAGGAATGCAGGTGATGGACGGATTGATGGGACATCCCCACAGAAAATACAAGTGCATCCACGTGGCGGGAACCAACGGGAAAGGTTCCGTGTGCCATCTGCTGGCCGCCGTCCTCACCGCCCGGGGCTATAAAGTGGGGCTCTACACCTCTCCCCACCTGCTGGATTTCCGCGAAAGAATCCGGATCATCTCCTTTGAAGGAGAAATGCCGGAGACGGCCTTCCGTCTGATTAACAAAGAAGGCGTCCTTGATTTTTGCGACCAATGGCAAGGCGATTACGACCGGCTGGGCCTTTCCTTCTTTGAAATCACCACCTTGATGGCCTTCGACTGGTTCGCCCGCTGCGGCGTGGATTACGCCGTCATTGAGACCGGCCTGGGCGGAAGGCTGGACAGCACCAACATCATCCGGCCCGAACTGAGCGTCATCACCAGCATCGGGCTGGACCACTGCGACATCCTGGGAAACACGCTGGCGGAAATCGCCTTTGAGAAAGCCGGCATCATCAAGCCGCGCGTACCCGTCGTCATCGGCGAGGGCGGCCCCGAAATCAATCCCGTCTTCGAGAAGAAAGTACTCTATACGAATCTGTCCGAACCTTGTTTCGGCGGCGACAGGACGCAGATTATGAGCCTGCTGCACTACGCAGAAAAAGAGCCCGGGCCGGACCTGGGCAACCTTTCCTCCGACGGGCCGGCATCCGCCTTCGAGCATCTGCTGGCCGAAATGGATTTGCCCGGAGCCTATCAGCGGGCGAACCTGCGCACAGTGCTCTGCGCCCTGCGCGTGCTGGCAGGGGCCCCCGGCCGCGGGGATGACGGGCGGAACCCGGCCCCGGAATCCTTGCGTTACGCCCTGACGCACGCAGCGGCCCTCACGGGCTTGCGCGGCCGTTGGGAACGCTTGCAGGACGCCCCCGAGGTCATCGGCGACATCGGGCACAACGCCCACGGCCTGCGGCTCAACTGTGCCACCCTGCAAGCAGAACTTGACAAAGGCCGGCGCGTATGGATGGTTTATGGCAGCGTCAGCGACAAGGATGTCGCCGCAGCCGTAGCCCTGCTTCCCGCCGGGGCCGACCTCATCCTCACCGCCGCCGGCAACCCCCGTGCCCTGCGCCCCGAAAAGATTCTGGCCCTTCTGGTTCCGGCACGCTTCCGTTCCTGCCGCATCCGCCCCACGGTCGCCGAAGCCGTTGACCTCGCGCTCCGGGAAGCCGCTCCCGAAGACCTCATTTACATCGGCGGCAGTTCTTACCTCGTCGCCGAAGCCCTGCGAAAATTTGAACGAAAAACAGGCGTATGAAGAAAATCATCTGCGAAGCCGGAGCGACCAAAGCGGACTGGCGTGTCATCGAAAACGGGCGGAGCCCGGCCCGGCATATCACCGCCGGCATCAATTTCTCCACGATGGATCTTTCTGTGATCGCGGGGATTATCCGCGGGGCGGCTGAAGCGCTAAGCGCCGAAGGCCAAGTGGCGAGAGCCGAAGCATCGACGGGCAATGTCCCTGTTGCGGCCGTGCATTTCTATGCTGCGGGAGTCATAAGTCCTGCCCTTCGCGAAGAACTCACAACGCTGTTGAAGGACTGTTTCGGCACATCCGAAATCGAACTCCAAAGCGATTTGCTCGCCTCCGCCCGGGCCGCCTGCGGGCACACGCCCGGCATCGCCGCCATCCTGGGCACCGGCTCCAATTCCTGTCAGTTCGACGGGGAAAAAATCGTCAGGCAAGTCAAATCCGGCGGTTTCATCCTGGGCGACGAGGGCTCGGCCTCCGCGTTGGGCAAATTATTCATTTCCGACTATATCAAAGGGCTGGTTCCGGCCGGCATCGCAGCGGACTATGCGTCAAAATTCCCTTCGGAATATGCCGACATCGTAGAAAAAGTGTACCCCCATCCCGGCTCCCCTTCCGCCTGGCTGGGAAGCCTCTGCCCTTTCCTTCTTTCGCACTACCATCACCCGTACATCCGGGAAATGGTGGACGGTAATTTCCGGGCTTTCATCGACCGGAGCCTGCGGCAGTATGACATCGACCGATACCCGGTGGGCATCGTCGGCGGGTTCGGCAACGCCTGTCAGGACATCCTCCGCCCCCTCTTCGCGTCCGCCGGCATCCGCATCCGCGCCTTCATCCCCGCCCCCGTCGAAGAACTGGTCAAGTATCACGCATAGAGGGAGCTTCATTCGTGCAGGCCAGGGCCTCCGAAGATGAAAGCCGTCACACTTCTTACTTCGCGCTTATGTGCAAGGTCAACGGTTTGGAAGTCGCTTTGACGGTCAAGCAAAGCAGGCCGGGATAAGGTGAAGAAAGGGCGAGTGCCTTGCGTCCGCCACAGGCGGCATATTCCTCCTGTGGATCCATACAGACTAGTACGGACATTTCCCGGCCGACCGCATCTTTGTCAAACTCCAGGGTGATGGTCGCAGAACGATAATCCGCCGCCATCTCCTTTTTTACGACCAGGGCATCGAAGCCAGTCGATACCGTCCCCTTGCAGAAATAACTATAGTACCAGTTGACAACCGGCGATGAAAGGCCTGAGAAATTATTCCATCCTGATGCACGACCCGTGGAAATACGCGTATTCTCAAATGTTCCATATGTCGCATCAGACTCCATCGCCCAAGTATTCATCACGGCACGGGCAATCTGCAACGCACGCTCGGGCTTGTTGTAATCCAGCATGGTCTTCCAAAACACCAACTGATGAGGAATCCAGGACGCACCGACCGAGTAACCGTCGGGACTGTAGTACGAGGCGCTCTGGTCCACTACAGCCATGCCATATGGCGACCAAAGACGCCCTTCCGTAAAGATGTTCTCATCCATCCGGGCACGCTGATGGTCGGAACAGATTCCTGCCGCATAAGGAGCAACGCCGTCTTGTCCTTTGTTGTAATTACTTCCGTCCGGCGCCTTCAGGAAACCGTCCGGCCGACCGGAAGCGTCGTGCGTAACATAACTGAAATAGCCACATTCTTCATCCCACCCATACTCAAGAATGGGTTTGGACATCATGAGGATATCCCGATCATATTGCCTGACATCTTTCTTCCATCCGTAATGCTGAGCAACCATCCGCAGGATTTTGGCAGCACGGATATAATAAGCACTGGAAACCATGGGCGCGACAGATGGATATAATTCCTTGTGCTGACGCAGATAATGCTGTGCCGGATAATCATCCCAGCCTCCGGTGCTATACCAATAATCCCAGCTGCGGACGAAACCGGAAGACATCATCGTGGTAGAAGTCGCATCCTTTCCAGTCATAAAGTCATAATAACGCTTGAGTCTGGGATACAGAAAAAGAATCGCCTCGTCATCCCAACTCTCGTTACACCATTGCTCAAATGCAAAAAACTGCGTGGGCAATGGGGTGCCGTGATGGATAAATGCAGATTGGGAACCGTCCTCGGTCGTATAGGCCCTGATGGTCTCAAAAGCCTTCTCAGGATCCACCATTGCAAAAGCCCAAGAGATAAAGCCCAAATCCCAGGTATACAAACTGTTCCAAATCTTTCCCGGCGTA
>CAMJRT010000102.1 GCA_946408295.1 uncultured Bacteroidales bacterium | reverse complement strand
ATCCCGTCGCCGATACCGAACCCGACGGAGAGGGGAGTGAGGCCGAAACACCCGATGACCCGACGCTGATTCCCCAAGAAGGAGAAATGACCGAGGACGGCCGTCCCGTCGTGATGCTATTCGGCGTCAAAATCGATGACGGCGAAGAGGAACCGGAACCTGAGGAGGCTCCGGAATCGACCAAGACGCATCTGCAGTCCAAGGACGCATCTTCCTATTATAATTTTTGGACGGTGGGCGACCAGGTCAAAATCAACAATACCCCCAGCGCCGCCTTGCCCGAGGCCAACATCTCCAACGGCGGCAAGCGGGCCCGTTTCCCGATGGCCGAAGTCGTCCCCAAGTACGGCGACAGCTGGTATGTAGGCTATCCTGCCTCCGCCTTCTCTTTCTCCGCCGGAACGGGAACGGTCACCGTGCCGTCCACCCAGGCCTATGTGTCCGGCACCTACGACCCGGCCGCGTACATCTTGCTTGGCAAAAGCGCCAGCCAGTCCCTGAGTTTCTACCCCCAGATGGCGGTGGTCTGTTTCACGCCCCAGGACGCAGAACCCTCTTATGGCTCGAATATCAAAAATGTCCGGATTGAAGCTATTGGAAACGATGCGATGAGCGGCAAGTTCACCACCGACTACAACAACGGAACAGCGACCTTCGCACCGGTGGACGAACAGTCGTACCCCTATGTGCAGATCGATGCGCCCAATCCGTCGACCGGACTGGCTTTCGGCACCACGCAGTTCTTCTTCCTGATTCCGGCGAAGACCTATTCCGAAGGCATCCGTTTCGTCATCACCACGGTGGACGGCAAGAGTATGTCCGTCGCCAAGGCGGGCTCCTACACGGCCTCCGTATCCGAGACGTCCACCATCAAACCGCCCAAATACGTGCCGAGCGAGATAACATTGAATGCCACTACCATCAACTCTTCCACAATCGGGTTGTCGTGGCACGGTGCCAATGCATCGACCAATAAGGCCAAATCGTGGAAAATTCATGTATATTCGGATAGTGCCTGCAATACGGAAATACGCACAGTTTCCGTTCCCGCGAACGCAGCTTGCTGGACAAGCGGAATGACAACCGACGTTAATTTTGCGATTGGCGGCTTGGCACAGAATACAACCCATTATTTTAAGGTTGAGGATGTGTCCAATGCCGTTGTCAGTGACAGGGCGAGTGCTAAGACGGCCGCATTTTCCGTTGTCCCTATGACTGATATTACACCCTCATCTTCAGGAGTGGTTTTTGCGGAAGATTTTAGCGAGTTGTGCGGATTTGGAGTTAAGTACAATGGATTAGAGTATGGTGGTTGTTACAACAGTATCGCCAGTAAGCGGCTTGATGCCACAGATTGGTCGTCACTTGGTTATGTCGCGCCGGAAAGTGGGGAATGGACATTGTACAATGATGGCTTAGATGCGGCTGTTGTTGGCAAGCGACTTGCCGGTTGGATGTCAGAGGGAAATGCGATTGCAAAGTGTGGCTATTTGAAATTAGGTGGTTCCAGCAAGAAAGGGTGGGCTTTGACGCCGGCATTTAGGGTTGCCGAAGGGTATATGGCCGTCGTGAATGTGACGGTTAATACGGCAAAATATGATGCCAGTACGATTGATCATTCCATTGCGGTCGTTCACGAGGCCAGATCGGGCGCTGCAGCGCGTGAATCTAATTTTACGTGGGTTAGTGTACCTGACCCGGCACAATATGATGGTTCCATCAATTCTAGCGGGACGGTGTGGCAAGATGCTGTTGCAACAAGTTTGTATCTTCGCGATGGAGACAGACTTGAGTATGGCTCTCTAAAAGGATCCGGAACCTCCAATCAGCGAATATTATTGAATAGCATCAAGGTGGAAGTTACTGCGGTTGTGCCGGAAGCAGATTATTTGATTTCGAACTACGAAAGATTGCAAGCCTTTATGGATGCGGCTAGCACTGATGCGAGCGTTACGGGACTGGTCACTCACGAAATAACGCTAACTTCTGCTCAAAATGAGTCCTTGGCTCCGTTATATCCGCTTGTGGACTATACAGGTTTGCTGAATGGTCAGAATCACACCATCACCGGCCTCACCAAACCCTTCTTTGCCGACCTGCAAGGTACCGTCCAGAACCTGACGCTGAATTCTGAGATTACCGTATCTTCCGACAAGGAGGAAGTGGGTATTTTTGCTAATACGATTACGAGCGATGCCATCCTCAGCAACTGTACTTCCCAAGGCAGTGTGACTTTCAGTGCCTCTTCGCCCTCCGGAGATCATTTTATCGGTGGAATGATTGGTCTTGCCGACAATGGCGGTACGCTTACAAACTGTGTCAACCAGGCATCTGTCTCCAACACGGTGGCGCACGGAGCGGTTGAAGTCAGCATCGGTGGCGTTTTCGGTGTCGGCAAGGGCGTGGAGATGACCTCCTGTTCCAATACCGGGACGATTTCCAATTCCGGGAACTCCGGAAAACATATTTTGATGGGTGGTCTTTCCGGTCAGTTATGGGAAAAGTCTTCTACCCTGACAACTTGCAGCAACAGCGGTGTTGTGAGAAATACAGGAACGGCCTCCACCACGATCTATATCGGCGGCATAGGGGGCTATGTGACCAATACAAGACTGATGAAATGCTATAATACTCGTTCTGTTTCCAACGAAGGAGGTGGCAGCGTTCTTAATGTGGGCGGCCTTCTCGGAGAAGCGGCCGGAACGGTCTCAATGTCCCAATGTTACAACACGGGTGCTATATCCAACTCCGGCACCGGCAGCAATTCGCCGACCCCCGGTCCGCGAGTGGGCGGTCTTGTGGGAGCATCTACTTCAAATAGCACCAATACTTATTCCGGTACTTCTTCCTCGGACTGTAATTACAACAATGGAACCATCACGGAATCCTCTTCAAGCTTGTATCCTGCGGTCGGTGGGATCTGCGGTTTTGTCAATCAAACCGGCTCATCCTCCGCTACTTTCTCCTATTGTCAGAATCGTTCTGCTGGAACAGTTGCGGTGCAAAGCAATACAAGGACTTCTATTTATGCCGCTGGTATCGTGGGGCGTGCAGATTCCGGTATGACTGCGACAGGCGTTTCCAATGCGGCCGGTGTCAGCAATTCCGCGAAGGCCACAGATCTCGTTTGTTTGGGCGGCGTATTGGGTTATAATGCAAGTAGCGCAGCCAACTTGTCGGGCTCTGCCAGTATTTACAACTCCAATAACGGAACTATTGAAGAAAATTCGGCTTCTTCCGCCGCCGATATTTCTATGGGCGGTATTTGTGGCCGGACAGATATTGGAAGCAGTCTTGACTACTGCCGCAACAGCGGATCCGTTACGGTGACCAATCAAACCCGAAAAGCAGATATTGACGTTGGCGGTATCGTCGGATGGGGTAACCATGCTTCTTATTCGGTCAATTACACGCAGAATACAGGCAATATTACGGTGAATGGTTCACTGACCGGTGGTGTATTCGCTGGAGGTATTGTGGGATTAGGAAATATAAGTAAGACAAGTTTTACTGGTCTATTTTCAAATGCAACAGTTGATACACATAATGCTGAGACATCGGGTTCCAATAATTTTGCGGGAGGCTTAATGGGAGCTCATTCATCCACCAGCGCTTATAGCTCAACTTGGAACAATTGTACCGTAGGGGGAACCGTTTATGGTGACAGCACTCCCGGTACTAATCTGGCAGGTCTGTTTGTCTGTACCAGAAAAAATACCGGTACTTTTTCATTCAGCTCTTGCCATGTGACGTCCGGAGCAAAGAGGAAGTATGACAGCACGACTGATACGATCAGCTCAAATAGTGATTTGACCATTGACAAGATTGCGGGTGGTAAAAGTTCAAGTTCATCCGTATCCGGTATTACGGTCCAGTAGTACGCAGCCTGCACAAAATCGTTTAAAAATTTGTTAATTTGATTTAATTTTTGTTACTTTGCAAAAAATGTGTGCGCACACACCACAAGGGAGGCACAAAAATGATAATTATCAAACATACCTTAATATGAAAAATGCTGTTTTTCAATCGAGGAAGGCTTATGAGTCACCTTCCTGCCGTTTGGCCGAAGTGGGGTTTCGGCCGGCCTTATGCGCAAGCGTGGGTGGTTCCTCGCGAGAGGGAATCACCATCAGTGATTTCGAGGGAGAGTGGGACGAAGATTAACCTTTAAATGGACAGAAAGATGAAAAAGTTGTATAATTTGCTCTTAGTGAGTTTGACTTTGATTTTTGCGGCTTCTTGCGCCAAAGAAGCCCCCCAGAATGCAGAATCTGTTTCTCCCGCTCCCGAGGACCCGGTGGTTGATGATAAAGTACCGATGACCTTCGAGGCCGTTCAGGAGGAGTTTGACGGGGTGAAATCCGATATCAGCGGCAATTTCATCCTGTGGGAGAGCACGGACAAGATTGCCATCTTCGACGGAAGCGATTTCAATGAATTTACCGTCTCCTCTATTTCCCAGGATGGCAAGAGCGCCGCGTTCGCCGGTTCCGCCGCCGCTTCGACGGGCTATGTGGCCGTGGCTCCGCAGGCTGCCGCGACCAACAAGAGTGTCGAGAACCAGCGCGTGTCCGTGACCATTACCGGCAGCCAGACCGTGACGGCGGGGCACTGCGTCGCTACCGACGCACTGGCCTCCACGGCGGTTACCGACGGAAATAAGGGCCTGAATTTTACCAATCAGTTCGCTTTGATGAAGGTGACCCTCGAACGGGACGACGTAGTGGGCATCAGCCTGTCCGGCAACAACGACGAGTCCATCAGCGGCACCAACCACTATTATTATGGTGGAGAGGGCGCTCCCCGTATGGACTTGACCAATGCCGGCGGCAAGACCATCTCGTTGGTGTACACCGATGCGGAGAACGTGCGCGCCGCTTTCCCGGCAGGAGATTATTACATCGTACTGTGGCCGACCGTCTTTACCCAAGGTTTCAAACTCGTTATGACCAGTATGGACGGCGGACGTTCTGTCAAGTCGGTCTCTTCCGAGCAGACCTTCGCCCGCAACGGCGGTCTCAATATGGCGCGAGTGGACGACAGGGCCTTCTGTCCGACTACCATCACGACGGCCGACCAACTCAAGATGTGGCGCAGGCTGGCGGAAGATTATGTGGAAGGCGACGAAGTGAAACTCGGAGCCGATATCGACCTCGGCGGTTATGCCTGGACGCCTGTTCCCCAATTCTGCGGAACTTTTGACGGCCAGGGCCATAAGATTTACAATTTCACGATTTCGTCCGAAGATGAAAAAGTGGGTTTCATCGCTCAGTTGGGAACCTCTTCCGGCGATCAGGCCGCCG
>CAMJRT010000101.1 GCA_946408295.1 uncultured Bacteroidales bacterium | reverse complement strand
ATCGGGATATGGCGTGACAAAGTCGAACACGTCTTCTTTCCAGCATCCGAACCAGTTTTCCCAGCCGATATTCCATCCTTCGACCAAGACTTGGTCAAAACCGTTTTCGGCGGCGAAATCAATGTATTCGCGGACGTGCTCGGTGGTCGCGCCGTGGCGGCCGTGGGGCTTGAGCTGCGAATAATCGGTCTGGCCCAAGATGATGGAGGGATAATGGGAGTATGACCATTCGGACTTGCCGACAATCATTTCCCACCATACGCCGATGTACTTCACCGGCTTAATCCAGGAGGTGTCGTCCAACGCACAAGGGTCGTTGAGGTTGAGGGTGATGCGGGAGGCGAGGATATCTGCTCCGCTGTTGCCTACGATGACGGTACGCCAGGGCGTGGAACACGGAGCGAACATCACGGCTTTGTCTGCGGTCATTTCGGGGGTCAAGACACTCTTGAAGGTCAGGCTCGCGGCATCCCAGTCCAAGTTGATGCAGGGATAGTCGACCAAGGCGGCTTCGTGCAGGTTGATGTAGAGCCCGTCGTCTGTCTTGAGCTGCAAGGCCGTCTGGACAGCGGTGGGAGAGCAACTGGTCTGGGATACATTGGCGTCGATGGCCGCGGCCGACAGCGAGCCTATCTGCGAAAGACGCGAGCAGGTGTAGTTGTACTCCTGGGTGTCGTAGTCGGCAGGAATCCACCAGGCCGTGTGGTCGCCTGTCAGGGCGAATTCCGTCCGCTCTTCGCGGATGGTGAAGTGGGCCAGAGATCCCTGCAGGGGGAATTCGTAGCGAAATCCCAGACCATCGTCAAAGGCGCGGAAGCGAAGGTTCATCTTGCGTCCGGACGCTTTTTGTTCCAGGCAGACGAGCAGTTCGTTGTAGTGGTTGCGAATTTTCGTTTCCTCACCCCACACCGGACTCCAGGTCTCATCGAATGAACTATGCTCGGTCGAAAGGACGACAAAGCCGTCCAGCAAGGGAGCATCAGTCCCGAGTTCAAAGCCCAAATGTGACGGATGGATGACTTCCTTTCCCTGGAAATTCATACTATATACAGGCGCTCCGGTCTCGTCCACCCACACATTCGCGCTGACTTGCCCTCCGGGAGAAGAGAGGCTATGGGCGGAAAGGGACAGCGCAGCAAGCAGCGCCCATAAAGATAAACCTATTTTCTTCATAGTCAGTATTTATTCTACAAGTGTTTTCGTTACTTTCATCGTGTTTGTGTTTACGGTGATATCGTAGGTTCCCGCTTCTGTATTATAGAAGTTGTCGTTATATAAAGTGTTGGTGGAGAATATCATTCCCCAGGAAACATCCGGGTCGCGATAAAAGCCGCAACCAAGGTCGTTTTGGAGTGTAAAACGGAACTCACCCGTAGATAATGTGTATCTTCCGCTGTAAATGCCGGAACCGGAGGCGGTTGCTGATAATGGATAAGAAATCGTTGTCCAAGAACCGACCACATCTCCGACGAGATACAGTCTCGTAATGTTGTTGGGCTTGAGAATGATTTTTTTGTTCGCCATATCACAAGTGACGGTGAGATTATATCCGTCGTTGCTCACAGAGAAATTTAAATCATCGTCTCCGCTGGGCGTTCCTGAACGATATGCCAGGTCGAAAACTTCTTTTCCACTGGTTCCTTTGCGATTCCAAACCTTATCCCAGTGTCCGGCTTCAGTCGCAAATTTGAACGCTCCTGTTTTCGTTATTCCTGTCCAAGTGTAATAGAGGAAGCCGGCGTCACGGTCTGCGGTAAGTTTGTAAGCGTTGTCGGCACTTACATTCCATCCTTTGTCTGTCGCATCACCAAAAATGAACAAAGGGGTGGGAATCTCTTCTACCAAATGAATCTTATATTTCAAACTACTGTCATCCGTCGCATCGATGGTAATAGTATAGGTGCCATCCTTTTTTACCCGGAAATGCTGCTTATCGTCGCTTACAGCCAGTTCATCCCCATAATACATATACGTGCACCATTCATTGTCCGTCCAGGATTCTCCGCAGTTCTCAAAAGGACGGATACAGGGCCACCAGTCGCCGTTGTTGACCGTAAAGCGGAAATCCTGGCCCTTTTGCATAAGACCGGTCCAGGTGTATGTGCGGCCGTCTTTTGTCATTTTGTAAGCGGCATTGTCTCTGTCCCAACTGCACGCGAAGCCCGGACCGAGCAGATACACTTCAGAGAATTGCGGCAGGGAGATGGTCGGAAGCGGGGTGAGGAACCCCCTCCTATATTCGTGTTTTTTACCGGACTTGCCGGCTTCCTCCCAAGTCTCATCACCGCGTTTGAGGCTTATGTCGATGGTCTTGCTGCCGGGAGGCATCATCACGTAAATGGTTTTTGCCTCTATGCTTGACAATGCGCTGAAATTGTAGGTGGCCTGATTGGCCGTCGATACAGCGGTGAGCGCCTTGGTGGACAAATTTACACGGTAAGTCCCAGTGATACCACCCGCGTTTACGACCAGTTGATTCGTGCCTTTGGGGACATTGTTATAGGTGATTTTCAACAGGCTTCCCAGGTGCTGGAACGCCTCCGTCCCGTGGGCGTTTACCTTGGCCAGCATCATCGGCGTGGCGCTGGTGTAACTGATGGCCGAAGGAAAATTGACCGTCAGCTCCGTTCCGTCATAATTATGCCCTTCATCATAAGGGAAAACCGCCCAGCCGTAGGTCAGATAGCCATCGGGAACTTCCGCCTCGAAATGCCCTTCCTTTGAGCCGCCTTCCTGACAGGTGAAAGGTAGCATCGTGTATTCGCCGGTGGAGACATTGTAGGCGCTCACGGCGATTTTGTCACCGGTTGTCCAGGTGAAAACGCCGCCGTCGCTCACGGCGGCTTTTGTCTCGTCTACAATATCTTCGCCGATGTTAAACGCAAGGCCGACTGTGTGATATCCCTCTTTCGGCTGCTCGGCAGGCTTTTCCTCGGACGGACCGGCAGAATCGGTCTGTACGGAGTCTGAACCAGTGGCTTGTTCCTTGGAACAAGAAAGCGGCAAAAGCATCATTGCAAATGCCCAAACAAACAAATAACGTTTCATTGCTTCTCATTTTAGTGTTAATACCAGAAGTCGTCAGTTACTTCGTCAACTTCCATATCGGAACCGTCAATGTTCCGCTCGGATGCCGTGATGCACAGATGCCCCGTGGGTACATGCATCCGGATAATAATCGGTTTTTGATAAACTAAATACTTCTTTTTCATATTCGGGATGATTTAAAATTCTATTACAATCATAGACCAGTACTTGAGGTGGGGTAGGGTAAAGGATATGTTCTCGTCGGACGATGTGAAAGAAAGTTCTTGCGGACTGCCCCAATCGTAGTCGGGAGAAGCGGCCCAGACTTTCCTGGGGGTGCCGCTTACCGCGACCGTCATCGGCAGATCCTTCACTTCGCGCGGTTCGGTTTGGGTGAAATCGGGGTCCATCCAATTGGTATGGACAGCTTTGTTGAGGTTGATCAGATGCACGATATCCATCGTCTTGTTTTCTGCCGCTGCAAGGGTGACGGTCTTGTTGAGGACGGTGATTTTCCCTTTCTGTGCGGCGGTGCAAGAGGTTGACGGCTTGCAGGCGTGGAAGGATTCTGTCGCGCTCGTGGTCGAAACGGAGGGGTCACGCCATCCGGAAGGAGTGCGGAGCAGGTTTTCGTATGCCGTGATGAAATCGTAGAATTTAATCATATTCAAGCGCAGCTCCGGGGTCATCCGAAGATCATCATTGGGGAAATATTCGCTGTCCAGCATATGTTCGCCCAATTCGAGGTGGGCCCCACCCATCGCGTGAATGAGGCAGTCGCAAAGCATAACGGCCGGCGTGTTGAAGACTTTGGACAAGGAATGGTCGGTCTTGTGCATATAGGCGCAGACCACATTCTTCTTATTGGCGTTGTATTGGTAGTTTTTATAAACATCACGGACCAGATCGTCAAATGAGTAGTCCCATTCCTCCAAATAAAGGAAATCGACCGGCGCCTGGGCGATCTTGTCACCGCCGAACTGTGATACGGCGTTCATCACCAGGCGCTTTTCCGGATGGGCGGCTTTCATCTTTTCAATGAATCCCTTGAATGAATTGCGGATATCCACCGAAGAACCGGAATAATTGTAGACGGTTCCGCGATCGCCCAACTGGTCGATCTGGTAGCCGTCAAAATCCAAGGTCTTATACACATCATCGTTGCGCTTGACCAAATAGTTTTGCCAGTCGGCATTGCCCGGATGGACGACATAGATGGAACTTTTGAAAGGAATACCCAGCGGGTGGTTATCCTTCGTCTGGTGCTGCTTGTCCTTGAATAAGAACCATTCCTCTTTGACCCCGTCTTCCTTGTAATCAATCAAGGCTCCATAGGCCAGGTTGTAGAAAAGGGTTTTCATCCCATAGCCGTGGGCGCAGGCAATCTGGTCTTTCAGCGTTTGGAGATAGACGGTGCGATTGCAGATGTCCGTATAAGAGGCCAGGGGTGCGGAAGCCGTTCCGCCCAGGGGCCAATGATGTTTGTAGTGCCAATCCTGGAACTGAATATAGTTGAGGTGGTAGCGGTTGAGTTGGACGAACAGTTCCTGCATCTCGTTCTTGGAAATCTTTCCGTAGTAGGAGAGGAAGCCGTTTCGGGGAAAAAACGCCGGGTCGGACGAAACATCTACGGCGACCGAACCACGGACCGATTCGCTGCCATCACTCTCTTTGACGATGATTTCCACCAGATAGCCTTTGCCGTCATAGTCGGAGGGGGCCGTCCAGGTCCACTGCGTCGCAGTGAGCGGATATTCTTCCAACACCTCGTTCAGGAAACGATAACGGATGAAGGCCTGGCCGTCGGGAACCATCTTGTTGAGGGTAATCTTGACGTTTTCACCCGGTGCGTAGCAGACTTTGTCCGTAGAAAGGAAAGTCTCCACATACATTTGTCCGTAGGTGAGGGGATCGTTGTCCGGGTATGCTGCCGTACAAGAACCAAAGCTGCTCCAAACGAGCAGGATAGAGAGTATATATCCCATATTTTTCATTATTTTTTCCATAATCAGTTGGCGGTGAGCGTACATTTTTTCGTATTCAGGTCGACGGTCACGGTGTAATGGCCTTCCGTGGAAACCTTAATCTTGTAATCGGTGCCGGCGTCCGGATTGTACACCAAATCGTTGCTTCCATCGGATTGAGCGCCGAAACTCCATTTGAAATGGCCCGTCACGACCGGGAATTTCATTTCGCCGGCTTTCAGCGTCCCGCTCCAGGTAAAGACGTTGTCCGCCTGCCGGCTCATCAAGGTGGCTTTGTCGCTGTCAATGCTCCATCCGCCCGGCGTGGCGTCTCCAATCATCCAAAGTGCGGTATAGGACTCTTGGGTGGCTGTGTCGAAACTGT